>CAZZPX010000168.1:0-6856 GCA_964655955.1 uncultured Phycisphaerales bacterium
CTCGTCGAGCGGTCGTTCGCCGGGCGCGAAGAGCACGCCGAGCGGGCGGGTGCCGATCACCGCCAGCTTGCGCCCCTCCTCGAGGCCGAGGGCGTCGAGGAAGCGCTCCTGCTCCAGCTTGAGCGACTGGATGCGGCGGACCATCTGGTCTCCCGCTTCGATGTCCACTCCGGACTGGGCGTACGTCATGCCTGGTTTCGCGTCGCTCGCCATGGGGACAGGATAGCAAGGCGCGCCGGCGCGGCCGCGACGGGCCGGAGTGCTGCGCCGCTACGGCTGCGATGGGCGGCGCGCGAAAACCCGCCGCGCGAGGGCGGCGGGCTTTGCGGCTGACGCGTTGTCGTTCTCTCTACCGTGCGTCAATAGACGAGGGCGCTGACCTTTTCGATCTCGTCCACGACCTGGCGAATCGTGAAGGGCTTCTTCAGGAAGCCGTCGAACCCCTGGCCGCGAAGCTGCGTGGCCTGGCCCTCCGTGAGCTTGCCGCTCATGGCGACGATGCGGGTGAACTGCAGGTCGTCGTTGTTGTGCACGAGGTCGCAGATGGCCTTGCCGTCGCCGGTGCCGATGTGCAGGTCGAGCAGCAGCACGTGCGGGCGGAACTTCTCGCATTCGAGGCCGGCCGCGAAGGCGGTGTTGGCGGTGTGGACTTCGTAATTGGTCTGCTCGGTGAGCAGCTTCTGGATGGTCTGCACGACCTCGGCCTCGTCGTCGATGACGAGCACGCGCGTGGCGCCGCTGGTCAGCCCGTCGAGGGGGATGTTGTGCGCCTTCATAAAGCGAATCAGGGCGTTGATGGGGATGCGCCGATCCTTGGAGCCGGGGATGCGATACCCCCGGAGTTGGCCTGAGTCGAACCATTTGCTGACGGTTCGCGGGGCCACGTTGCAGATCTTGGCGACTTCACCGGTGGTCAGAACATCTTTCTCACGACGCATGGCAGGCCTACATCTTTCAAGTTCGCGCGGTGGGCCCCTCCGATCGGGGCGGGAGACTGCGGCTAGTGCATCGGCTCCGGGCGCGCCGGGATTCACTGCAAAACCGCCTGCGCCAGTCAAATGCAGGTCTTCGACGACGCCGGCACGGCTGGGGGCGGTAACTCCCCCGGCACGCACACGGCGGTGAGGCTTCTATCGGCGGCCGGCCTCACCCGTCTGGACTAGGCGCCGGCGCCTCGCAGGCAGCCCGCCTTACCGGACGCGATGCAGTGCTGCCGCCGCGCCGCGGCTCACGCGTCGCTTTGACGCAAGTCCATACGTTGCATGCGCTGCGGACGCCGTCGCGGCCCCCGTCCTGCCGACTCGCCCCCGGTCCGCCGTCGCGTTGACACCCTGCCAGCGGCCCCGGTACAGTCCCTAGTCCGCTACAGCGGGCAAGATAGATTCATCTGCAATCAGCAGGCGTTGGCTCGAGCTGAGGCGTCGAGGCCACACGTCGGCTCGCCGATCCCCAAGGAGACCCTCGTGTTTCAACGCTTCCTGCACCGATACCGTCACTGGTTGGGCGCGTTGGTCGTGATCGTGGCCGCAGGGCCCGCGTTCGCACAGGACGAGCCGAGCGAGAAGCTCCTGCTGGAGAACTTCATCCACTACGTGATCATCGGCAAGCACGACCTCGCCGCCTCGAACGCCCAGGTCCTGCTTGATTCCGAGTTGAACGATCAGGCGCTTGCCGAACTGCTCAGTTCATTGCGCGAGCCGGATCGGTTCCGCAAGGCGGTCCGGCTCGGCCTCAAGCAGGATGAGAGCACGGCGCTTCTGGAGGCAGCGGCGGCCCTGGAGCGGAGGATCGAAGCGGGGTACCGGGCGCGGGCCCGCGAACCGCAGCGCATTCAGGAGTCGATTGACATGCTCCTGGGAGGTCAGCGCAGCGTCGCCCTGGGGCGGGAGCGACTGGTCGAGGCGGGTGAGTACGCCGTCCCCTACCTGCTCGGGGCCCTGCGCGAGCGCGGCAATCCGATCCTCAAGGCGGAGATCATGCAGACGTTGCGGACAATGGGCGGCCGAGCCGTCGTGCCGCTGAGCGAAGCCTTGCCGTACCTCGAGCCCGAACTGCAGGAGAGCCTTGCCGGCGTGCTGGCGGAGATTGCCTATCCGACGAGCGTTCCGGCGCTCTTCGAAGCGCTGGCAACGACGACCAATTCGGCCGTCCGCCAGGCGCTGCGCCGGGCCCTGGAGCGCATCGCCGGCCGCGACGTCATGGGCGCGACGTTGTCGCAGCTTCAGATCGACCTCGCCGAGCGCTACATGAACCGCGATCGCAGCCTCCTGTCATTCCCTGGCGAGGAGCATCAACTCGTCTGGCGCTTCGAGCCGCGCACGGGCCTGATCGCGACGGCCGTGCGCACGGAGATCTTCTTCCCCGTGCAGGCGATGCGGCAGTTCAAGCGGGCGCTCACGAACGATCCGAGCAGCCGGCACGCGCTGTCGGGCTGGATCGCGGCGAATTTCAAGCGGCAGATCAACCTGCCGACGGACTACGAGGATCCGACCTACGGGCCGGAGATGCGCGAGCCGATGTACTACGCCGTCGCCGCCGGTCCCGCAGCGGTGCATCCGGTCCTGGGCCGGGCGCTCGACGAGTCGAACACGGCTCTGGCGCGTCAGGCGATCGAGGCGCTGGCGCGGACGGCTGGTGCGGACAACCTCTGGCAAGTCGATGCTGAGGCTCAGCCGCTCGCCCGGGCCCTGGGGTATCCGGATCGTCGCGTGCGGGCGGAGGCGGCGCTGACGCTGGCGTCCGCGATGCCGCTCGAACCGTTCAACGGCTCGGGTCGAGTCGTGCCGGAGCTTGCCAGCGCCATCCGGGCGGCGGGCACGAACTATGCCGCCGTCATCGCTGAAGACCGGGAGATCCAGCTCGAACTCGCGGCGACGGCCCGCAACCTTGGCTTCACGGTGCTGACACCGGCGCCGCGTCTCGCCGATCTGTCGCAGCAACTCACCGAAACGCCCGGTGTCGACCTGGTGCTGCTCTCAGGGACCTCGAGCCGCATCCAGGATCAGTACGAGCGGCTGCGGGCCGACCGTCAACTCGCCGCCGCACCGCTGCTCGTGCTGGCGGACATCGCCGACCGGGCGTACCTCGCCGAGCTCTATCGTGGTGACGCTGCCACGCACGTCATGCGTCTCGGCTCTGACACGGAAGAGCGCGAAGAAGCGATCATGCAACTCATGGAAGTCGTCGCGGGTGGCCTGCTCAGCGAAGAAGAGTCGCGGCAGTACGCGCTGCGGGCTCTGGACGCCCTCCACGACCTGGCGGTCGGGCGCAATCCCGTCTTCGACGTCGGCGATGCCTCGCGACAACTCATCGCCGCCCTCGCCGACACGACCGGCGACGTGCGCCTCTCCATCGCCGATGTTCTGGCGCTGATCGACCAGCGGCGGGCCCAGGTGGCACTGATGGATGCGGCGATCAATGCCCTGGGCGACGAACAGATCGCGCTGCTGACCAGCGTGACGCGTTCAGCGCGGCGTTTCGGCAACCTGCTGGAGGATCGACAGGTCGAGGAATTGCTCTCGATCGTGCAAGAGGCGCAGGGCGAACTGGCGACGACCGCCGCCGCCACCGCCGGCGCCCTTGATCTCTCATCCTCGTACCTGCTTCCCCTGATCCAGGGCGAGGAAGGCTGAGCAAGCCGACGCGTTCCCGAGGAAGAGTCCGGGCCGCCCCGTCGCAGGACGGCGCGGCGTTTTCATACCCTGTTTCACGCCGAGTTGACGTTACGGAGCGCCGGAGGCAGCGCGCCTGCGCTCGCTGCGACGCAGCAGGGCATAAGCCAGGACGAGGGCGACGGCCGCCCAGCACAGGAGAGCGACCGGCGGCAGCCAGAAGGACGTCTCGGCGAACGTGCGTCCGTCGGCGTACCAGGTCATGCCGTGCGTGTTGATGGCCGCGACGACGGCCGGATCGCCGCCGGACGACGTGGCCGCCCCCTCGAATCCCGGGGGTGTCAGCGCCAGGTTCGGCAGCGTCGTCTCCCGCGTGCGCAGTCCCATGTAGGCCCAGTTGACGGGCATGAGCCAGCCGAGCGACATGCGGATCGCCCCACCGATCGTGCCGTCGAGGCAGGTGGGTACGAGCGCGCCCCCGAGAATGATCTGCGGAAGAAGAAGGTAGGGGACCAGCGTCACCGCTTGCCGCGCCGATCTTGCCAGCGCCGAGAGGAGCAGGCCCGCCGCCGTCCCCGCCGCCCCGGCGCAGAGGAGCACGATGAACATCTCCGGGAGGGGCGCAGCGCCGCGAAACGGCGTCAGCGCCTGGCCCGCCTCAGCCGGCAGCAGGCGCACGAGCGCCAGCAGCAGCACGGTCTGCAGCGCCCCGACCGCGAGCAGCGAGCAGGTCTTCGCCGCGAGGTAGGACGAAACGTGCAGCCCCGCGCGGCGCTCCTGCGCGAGCACTCGCCGCTCCGTGACGATCTCGCGGGCGGCGTTGGCCGTGGCGAACCAGACGACGCTGACCGCGAGCAGAAACGCGATCTTCCAGACGTCGCTCCCCGGGCCGTACGCAGTTGGCTCGAGCCCCGTGAAGGCGAGCAGGAGGATCGCGCCGACGAGCAGCGGCTGCCCGATAAGGATCCCCAGGGCCCGGGCATCCGCCGTGAGCAGCGCCACCTGCCGCGTGAGCAGGACGCGAAGGTGCCGGCGGCGCGGCAGGCGGCGGCTGCGCAACTCCTCGGCGGCGTGGTTCCCGAGCATGGCGGCGGAGCGAGTTGGCGACTCCGCCTCGTCCTGGAGAGCGCCGGCACGGCAGCGCTCTTTCGTCGCCGCATCAAGGACAGCGGCGAAATCGCGCACGCCGAAGTGCGCCAGGCAGGCATCGGGCGTGCCGAAGAACGCCAGCCTGCCCGCTTCCTCCCGCGAGGCGCCGTCGCGGAGCGGCACCGTACGGGCGTGCGCCGCTTGGTTTGAACCCGCAGCGCTTTCCCGGGCGGGCGACGTCACGCCGCCGCGGCTGAGCAGCACCACGCGATCACAGAGGTGCACGTTCTCAACGTGATGCGTGATGCAGACGATCGTCGTGCCCGCGTCGGCCAGCGCGCGAAGGGTCGGCATCATCGCGCGTGCGGTTCTCGCGTCGAGCCCGGAGGTGATCTCGTCGAGGAGGAGCAGCTTGGGCTGGGCGAGGAGTTCCGCGGCCAGGCTGATCCGTCGCCGCTCACCGCCGGAGAGTCGATCGATGCGCGTGTCGAGCTTGTTTGCGAGATCGAGCCGGCGCAACACCTGGGTGATGCGTTCGAGGCGCTCGGCGGGTGCGACGGGATCGGGGCTGCGCAGTTCGATGGTGTGAGCGAGCGCCCGGCGCACGGTGAGGCTGGCGTGGATCGACTCCTGCTGGGGCACGTGGCCGACGAGTTGGCTCAGGCGCGGCAGCTCTTGCGGAATGGCGCAGTCGGCGATGGTGACGGCACCGCGCGGCCCGCCGCCCGTCACGCCCGCCAGCCGGTCGAGCAGCGTCGTCTTGCCGCAGCCGCTCTTGCCGATGATCGCCACGAACTCGCCGCTGCCGACGCGAAAGCTCACGTCCCGCAGCACGACCCGCGCCCCGCCCGCGGCAGGCACGCTGCAGGTGAGATGACGCACGGTCAGCGGCAGCCCCGGCGAGGCGGCAGCCGCCAGCGCTTCGCCCGCGAGCGTCAGTGCGAAGGGGCCGATGCGAAGCGACGCATTCTCGGGAAGCAACGTGCGCCCGCGGATGGGGATGTCTTCGAGAAACGTGCCGTTCAGACTGCCGTGATCGACCAGATGAAAGGCCCCCGCGGTGCGTTCGATGCGGCAGTGCGCGCGGGAGACGGCGGGGTGGTTGAGTCGCAGATCGCAACTCGCATCACGGCCGATGGTCAGTGATTCGCCGATCCTGAGCGCGCTGAGGCTGAGCCGCGTCTGTTGAATCGGCTCGTCAGCCGGGCCGGCGCGGTGCGTGACGGTCAGGCTGACGATCTCCTGGGCGAGATGGATCGTGGTGGGGAGGGGGAGGCGTGATTCAGTGGTGAGGCGCGTGCTGCCGTCCGCGGCGAACGTGCCGTTCGTGCTGGAGAGGTCGCGCACGATGAGTTCATCGCCTTCGACGCGAATCAGGGCGTGGCAGGCGGAGATCTCGCTGCGGCCGAAGCCGATCGGCAGAATCTCGGCGTCCGAGGCAGCCTCGCGCCCGGCGGCGGACGACTTGTCGCGTGCCAGCAGGTAGTCCGCTCCCGGTGTCAGCGAGAATCCCGCCGTGCGCCCGTCTGCGGAGACAGCGTGCAGGCGATACCCGGCTGCGGGCGAACGCTGTGCGGTGAGTTGGGTTCGCAGCGCGTGGGTCATGGTGCAGGTGGTCAGCCGCCGTCCGCGTTCTCGTTCCGCTCGCGTATGTAGATTTCGGTGCGCACGGCCTCGAGCACGCCGTTCGGGTCCAGACCGAAGTACTCCTTGCGATAGCGTGCGATCGCCTCGCTCAGTTCCTTGACATTAACAGCCTGCTGATCGCGGCCGGCAAGCTGCCGCTGCAGGCTCGCCAGTTCTTCAAGTGCTGTCCCGGCCCGTCGTACGTCGTCGCTCTGGCTCCAGTCATCGCTCAATTCGATGAGTCGCTGCATGAATGGCGTGCGCTCCAGCCGTGACTCGGCTGCGAGCGCCTGGTCTGCAAGCTGCGGCGCCTCGCCGTATGTGATCTCAGCGCCGGAGAGGAACGCCTCCAGGTCGTTGCGAAGCAACTGAACTCGCGACTTCAAGCGTTCCGCGAGCAGCGCGTCGCGCTCGTTTGGCGACAACGGCTCGATGGTGTAGGCCTCCGCTTCCTGTGGCACGGCCTCGCCCGGCCCCTCAGCCCCTGGGAAGGGCGGGTAATACTCACCGAAGTCGAATGTGACCGGCTC
>CAZZPX010000169.1:0-6808 GCA_964655955.1 uncultured Phycisphaerales bacterium
CACCCCCGAACGCATCGGCTCATCCGTCCCGCGCACCTGCGGCGCCGCGTACTCGACGGCCCCTTCCGCCGTCTTCAGCCGACCCGAACGGTAGCCGTTGCGATGGCCGACGGTCGGCTGATCGCCCGAGCTGTGACGGTAGTAGTCACGCCCCAGAACGTCGCCAGCCTCAGCCTCGAGCAACTGCTCAATGACCTGCCGGACGGCCAGGCGGACGAACTGCGAGCGGATATCGTCGCCGCCGCTGGCGAGAAGCTGCTGAATGTGTTCACCGGTCTGCACGCTGGGTGGTACTCTGCGACTCATGGGGTGGCTCCTTGCGGGTTGTTGGTCCAACCAACAGGGTCCACCCCTTCTCAATTCACAGCGAGTCTAGGACTTCACCGCGGTCGGCGCGCTCACGGTCTTCACCGAGGAGCGCCTGCTCGGCGCCGTGCTGGGAGCGATTGTCGGGCTTATCGTCGGTGTGCTCGTCAGCGGGGTCGCGATCATGATCTACCGCTGCGTGCGACACGCAAGGGGCAAGCACGGCTGACATGCGGGGCCCTTTCTCCAGGGTGCCCTGGGCTCGGTGTAGGCCAGCGGCACCCCCGCCCGGGTCATCCCTGCCGAAACTCCTGCGCCGACAGGCGTCGCTGCTCGGCCTGGCGATAGCGCAGGCGCAGCATGGGCGTGAAGGCGGACATCAGCACGGTCAGCAGCGCGCCCGGCAGCAGGAGGGCGTACCACACGCCGTACGGCTGTCCCTGCGCGAGGGCAACCACGCCGGCGAGCAGCAGCACGACGCCAAGCGCGAGCATCACGAAGTGATAGGCGAAGACCAGCGACTTGGCGATTCCCCGCGGTGCGCAGATTCCGACGAGCGGGCCGTAGATCCCTCCTCCGAACACGCCGACGCCTGCCCCGAGCAGCCCGCCGACGACCCCGGGATTGTCAAACCAGGGCTGGCTGGCGAGCGTGAGCTGCGCGAGGTCGGTGCCAACCGGTGCGGGCGCGACAGTCAAGACGAGTAGCAACGCTTCGTTCATTCGGTCTGCTCCTCTTCTGCCGGTGACCTGGCGTCGATCGCTTGCGTGAGCACGCTGCGATGGAGCCTGCGTATCTCCCGCGCGGTATCCACGGAAAGCAGGCCACGCTCAATCTGGCCGGCGAGATAGTCACCCAGCGGGTCCTCCGGCTTGCCCTTGACATGGCCGCGCAGTCGTTCGATGAGTGCGTCCAGCCGCTGCCGCATCGTGGGATAGGAGACGTGGTATTCCGCGGCCAGCGCCTTGATCGAGCCGGAGGCGAGCACAAAGGCGGTGACCATGTTGAGGTCCTCCTCGCCAAGGCGAAGGAGAGGGTGTTCGGGATGTGAAAGGGTTCTCGGCATGCGACTTCAATAAGAATGCACTGAGATTCACAAAAGTGCAAGCCGAAGTTCCACAAAAGCCAGATGAACTTGAGAAAAACGCAAATCGGTACGTCACAGAAGACGTATCTTGCCGCGCGCCGATCTGCTCCGAGTTCACGAATACGGGGTGTCCCCACCGTAAATCAGGGCAGGCTACCCTGCGGCGTCAGGCGCCCAGTACGTCCTTCACGGCCGCGACCACCTGATCGTGGATTGCAGCGCTGGTGGCGACGACGCCGGCGTTCTGCTTCAGCGTCTTCCCCTGGCCAAAGTCAAGCGCATTGCCGCGCACGTCGCTCACACGCCCGCCCGCTTCAGTGATCACGAGCGATCCTGCTGCGTGGTCCCAGATCTTCTCCTCGTAGCCCTTCTTCGTGGGCAGTCGGAGGTAGATCGACGCGTCGCCGCGCGCCACTGCCGCGTACTTGCACTGCGAGTCGATGCGAAACGGCTCAGCCGTGACACCGAGCAGCGCCGCGACCTTGGCGGAGTCGTCGTGCGAGCTGTGGCCGCTCTCGACCGACTCGCAGAAGCGCGCCTGGGTGACATCGGTGATCTCATCAGTGCGGACGGGACGCAGGTTCATGACCTCGTCGATCGGTGCCCACGCCGCCCCCTGACCCGTGCGGGCGAGGAAGAGGCACCCCTTGCCGTTCGGCCGAGGCAGGTTCGGACAGCCAAGGATGCCCATGACGACCTCGCCTTCCTCGATAAGCCCGAGAGCGACCGCGTACTGCTCCCCGCGGAGAAAGCCCTTCGTGCCATCAATCGGATCGAGCGTCCAGTAGCGCTTCGCGGTCGCATCGTGGTTGCCGAAGTCGATGGACTCGAGGATGTGAAAGCTGCTCAGGCCGGGACAGATGGCTGTGACGTACTCGTACACCTGTTTGCGCACGGGTTTGTTCTGCTCTTCGCGCAGTTCGCCGGCGTCCTCTTCCGCGACGATGTCGATGTCGGGATACGCCTCGCGCAGTGCGCTGCATACCACCGCCTGCGAACCGAAGTCGGCGACGGTGACGGGGCTGCGGTCCTTCTTCTCGAGCGTCTCGGCGGTGACGAGCGACGCCTGGACGCGCTGGCAGAGGGCGCACGCCTGTTGCACAGCTCGCATCGCCGGGATGTACTCCTGCAACGGATTCGAGGCCATCGGGTTGCTCCTTGCTCGGTCGCGGAAGGCGGCGGTTCTGCCGGGCGCGAAAGGCCCGGCTCCCGGATATCTCGGTCCGCCATCGTACCCGATCGGGTGATCGACGCGGCCTCGCCACGCGCGAAAGTCCAGCCCTCCCCTCGCCTTTGCCGATACCGTTGCCATGGCTGGCATCGACACGCTCGTGATCAACCTCGGCAACCTCGCTGGCGTGACGGCGCTGGCAACGCTGACCAGTCCCGCCGAGGTGGGCCTGTGGCATCCCCGCCTCGAACTGACCTGCGGCCCGGCGCTCGCGCGCAGCGTCAAACGCCAGGCTGAGATCTTCGGCATCGAGCGGATCTTCTACGCGCCGCCGCTGTACCACGCCGACTCCCCCGGAAGCCTTGACCCGCAGGGCCTTGCCGCCTCCGTCCTGCTCATGGCCGCGGCGCGGGAGGCGCTCGAGCACGGCTGTCGGCGACTCATCTGGCCCGTGCAGATCGGCCCCGACTATGAACAGGTAAGCATCGCTCTGGAGCGAGCCCAGCTCATCACGCACCTGCTCGAACTTGACCTCGATGGCGAGGCGCTCCTGATCGAACTGCCGTTCGTGGAGTTGACCGACGCCCAGCTTGGCGAGATCGCGCTGCATGCCGACGCACCGGTGCAGGCCGCGTGGTGGTGCGAATACGACCGCGACACGCCGTGCGGCGGCTGCGACGCCTGTCTGCGCTGGCGACCGGTCGCAGAGGCAGCCGTTCCGCCGGGGCGGGCGGTGCTGGGCCGGTAGGGGGATGTGTGCAGATACCCCGGGCGGTCGGGGGCTCCCTCCGCCCGGACGCCTTGCCTTGGGGTACAGGCACTCCCTGAAGGGGCGACATACCATCTGCCGTGCGCGTCTACTGGACCAACGAGTCGTACCCGGAAATGCGGCCGCTGCCGTCCCGCTGGCTGCGACATCGGGTCTGGTGGCGCGCCTTCTGGCTGGTGCGGCGTGACCCGCGCATCTACGCTTTCCTCCTGATCGTCGCCTGCATTCTCGTTGTCTTTGTCTGGCTGACCGAACTGCTCGACGACGCGATTCGCGCCCGGGGCGAGGCGGAGGTGATCCTGCAGACCGCCATGGCCGTCCTTGCCGTCACGCTCAGCGGCATGCTCTTCCTCACCTGGGGCGGCTACATCATGCGCCTGCACTTGCGCCGCGCCAGCGACCGATGCCGTGACTGCTGCCCGAACTGCGGCTACCTGC
This sequence comes from uncultured Phycisphaerales bacterium, assembly GCA_964655955.1. Lineage (GTDB taxonomy): Bacteria > Planctomycetota > Phycisphaerae > Phycisphaerales > JAGLTS01 > CAZZPX01. Next base: position 3,772 of record CAZZPX010000169.1, read on the forward strand.
TCTCCGGGCAGCTGCAAGCGCCGGCTGGCGAATCGGGAACGATCCGCTGTCCGGAGTGCGGCACGGCGTACGAGGCGAGCGAGTTCCGCGCGTTGCAGCGCGTACCGCCGCCGCTGCAAACGCCGCGGCCTCGGTACACCGGCGGCGGCTCCTGGCAGAATCAGTAGCAGACGTTGCCGTATTCCGCGAGCAGCGCTCCCAGGTCGGCCTGATCGGTGTCGCCGTCGCCGTCCAGATCGCCGCCGTCGTCCTGCCCATAGGAGGAGAGCAGTTCGCCGAGGTCCGCCTGGTCGACATCGCAGTCGCCGTCGAGGTCGCTGCTGCACCCCGGATACGGACAGATCGCAATCTCTGCGATGGCGCTGATATCGCCGGTGATCTCCTGTCCCGGCTCGTAGAGCACGCGCGTGCGCCCGAAGTCGCCCATCGACTCGACATATTGAAGCGTCGTCGAGAGGGTCGGCTGCAGTGCGTTGAACCTGAGCGTGGTCACCACCCAGCCGGGAAGCGGGGGGATCAGCGCCGGGTCGCCCGCACGACCCAGTGCCGTATAGAGCGCGTCGCCGTCCGTCCAGTCATCGTTGATGTCGTCCGGATCGGGCAGAAAGTCAGAGACGAACCAGGCGTAGTCGGCGTTGCTGTTGTCGACGCCGAGCAACTCCAGGTAGGCCGGATCCCACTGCAGAATCGCATCGATGGCATAGACAGGTTGATCGTTCACGCCGTCGGAGGAGGCGATGATGTCGACCTCGACCACGGCTCCCACGCCCGAGGTCTGGGAGAGCGGCCGAAACGACAGGCTCACCGTCTCCGCGAGCGCGGCCGAACCGGCGGCGAGGAGAGTGGCGACGGCGAGACGGTGGGCGAGCTTCACAGGGCACAACATGGGAGAACTCCTTAAGCGGACAGTGGGGCGGGCGAAGTACCCGGCGCGGCTGTCGCCGCGCCGGGTGAGCCAAGGGACCAGCAGCGATGAGACGTACGAGTCTCAGCTTCTCGGGGAGAGAGAAGACGATCCCCGGCTCGCAAAGCAGGCAGCGTCCCCGCGACGAGGCCGGCCCGCGGCTGCGAGGAGAGAGCGATCGGCAGAGCTGTGGCGAGCGTCGACATGGGCGCTGGTTCCCTTTCGTTCAAGGCTCCGGCACGAGTTTCCTCGCACCGGGGCTCGACTGCTCGGAGCGTGCGGCAACGTTGTGCCCGTCGCCGCGGTGAGCGCTGCGCTGCAGCACCCGACTCCGACTCAGTTGCGCATGAGTTGGGCCCGCTCGGTCGACTCCCACATCCTGGTGGAGAGGTCCGCGGGCAGGTTGTGCTGGATTTCGAAGAGCATCACGTCTTCGAAGTTGACCACGCCGTCCTGGTTCAGGTCGACGCGGGAACGAATGTTCGCCGGCAGAGACGCCGTGGCGATCTCGACCTGGCTCTTCTGCACACCCAGCGTGGGCCGCTGCAGTGAGGTCGAGCAGGGGCACTGTGAGTAGGTGAGCCAGCCGGTGGTCAGGAAGGTGTAGTCCTCGGACGCGACATTGTTGTTGAGCGAGAAGTCGGCATCACGCGTGCCGTCCCACTCGCAGCCGCCGGCGTTGGCGGGCAGGCTCCACTGGTAGAGCAGCCAGGTGACATCGTTGATGTCGATGTCGCTGTCGTTATCGGTGTCGCCGCTGACCAGTGAGACGAGGTTGTCAGCCTCGAAGTACGTGCCCTGATCAGTGAGCGTGACAGTGGACCAGAGCGTGTGCTGTTCATCCTTGACGCAGAGCTTGGTCCACGGACCGCAGGGCACCTCGACGGTCGCAATCGCCCGTACCGGCGTGTTCGGCAGGCTGTCATGATCGCTGAAGGTGAGTTCGACATCCGCGACGCTGGCGCAGGTGTCCGTCACGAAGTGGATGCAGCGGGTGGCCGCAGCGTAGACGCCGGCGAGTTCGATCTCGATGGCGACATCATTGACGGCGTTGACGGTGACAGTTTGGACACAGTATGCCGCGTTACCGCAGACGTCAGTCGCAGTCCAGGTGATGAATGTATCGCCCTGAGGGAACGGATCGAAGAGCGTTAGAGCGTCGTTGTCACTGCGCTCATACGTCAGCGTGGCATCCGTGAGGTCACAATCGTCGAGGACGTATGGTCCCTCCGGGCCGAGCGTGACGTTATCCCAGTAGCCGTGGTACGTTTCGCCAAAGTTGTATGCCTGCAAAATCACGTTGCCGAAGCGAATGCTGCCGAAGGTGATTGCGTCACTGGCGGAATATACGACCGTATCTGTGAGCTTGCGGATGACGCGGAATTCGTAACTGCTCGCGGTGAGTTCGATCTCGAAGCGATACCACTCGTCGAAGTAAGGCACGGCGCCAAGCTCGACATAGTCGGCCTGATATCCGTTCGAGGGATCCTGATCGGTATCCTGGGTGTAATAGCGGAAGCGCGGGCTCGGGTTCAGCGGACTGGGGTTGTACGGGTCGGTCGGATCATTACTCACGACGTTCAGGATCGGGTAACCCGACACCGAATCTCCCGCCCAGAATGTCGTTGCCCAGAGACCCAGACTCCGCACATTGACCTGCCAGTCGAGGGGCACATACACATCAGCCGCCAGGGTCGTGCCAACCGGCATATCGATGTCATACTTGCGGCCCTGTGTGTTGTAGAAATTCGGGACGCTGGGGTGGAAGTCCGCAGCGTCTACCCCGTGCTTGAGCCGATTGTCGTTGTCGAAGAGAGCCTGCTCGAACACAGCAGGCGCAAAGCGATCGGTGTACCAGCAGTCCGGCGTCTGAACGCTGCACACGGACACCGCTTCGTCGAACGGCTCATCGAAATTCAGAGTTGCTTCGCAGCTGCCGGCATCTGCGTTTGTGATAATGTCCGGAGCGCAGAAGATTGCGGGAGCCACCGTATCGAGGATCATGTCCGGACTGTCGACCGTGACTGTCTCCAGCGCAACGCCGCCATAGCTGAGTTCCGACTCGAATCCGAATGCCGGGTCAAAGCGGTAGTCGTCGCTGAAGCATGACGGGTCCACCACAGTGAATACCAG
>CAZZPX010000170.1:0-6782 GCA_964655955.1 uncultured Phycisphaerales bacterium
CGCGCACCGGGGGTCACACAAGCACCGGCGGGCACGCAGCGGCTCAGTCCTCCTGCTTCCCGGCCTTGCGACTGGTTCCCGGGCCGAAGAAGAGGCTGTCGACGCTGATGCGTCCCGGCCCGCCGAGGAAGATCGCCAGCGCCATCGTTCCCAGCGCCAGTTGCCAGAATCCGGTGACGAGATCCCACCACGCCTCCGACCCATACGCCGGGGCGATACTCGGCCAGAAACCGAGGAATGCATTGGGGTCGCCGAGGCTTGGCGTGATGGTGGTCAGCCAGATCGCGACGGCCATGTTGATCGCCAGGCCCAGACCCCAGACGCGCGAGAGGACGCCGGGGATCAGCAGCAGCCCGCCGATCAGTTCGGTCAGGGCGCAGATCCAGGCGAGAGAGCCTGCGTACGGCTCGAGCGGCGATCCGGCGAGCGACCCGGCGATGCCGTACAAGCGGAACGCGCGGACGCCGTTGGGGAAGTTGGCAGCGCTGAACCTGCCGGCGTCGGGTTCGGCTGCCTGCGCCTCGTCGGTCGCCTCGGCGGGCTCGACATCCTCTGCCGTTGGCTCGCCCTGGTTCTGGACCAGGACCAGCCGATACCCGGGATCGGCGTGCGCCAAGCCCGGCGTGCCGGACGGATCTTCACTCGCCGGCTCCTCGTCGACTTCGGGCTCATCGGCGGGAGGCTCAGCTTCGGAGGTCTCGTCTTCCATCGTCGGCTGTTTGTCAGCGGGCGGCGTCGCCTCCGGTTCCGCTTCACTGTCGAGGGGCAGATCGTCGGTCTCGCTCGGCGGGACGCGCTGCCCCGGTTCGACCGCGCGCGACTCGAAGACGGAGACACCCGCATTGGCGAGGTCCGCCGAGGTCTGCGCGTCGTAGTCCATCTTGCTGAACTTGCCGAGCCCCGCCCAGACAAAGGTCGCCGCCAGGCAAAGGCGGATCAGCAGCGGCGGGAGCGTCAGCGCCAGTCGATCGCGAAAAGTCATGTCGGTTTCCTCGCCCAAGGGGGGAAATGCGTCACTTCTTCTTGGGACATCCTATCAGGTGCTCTTGCCTGTGACCGGCCCGCATCTTCGAGGAGTTCGAGCAGGGCGACAGCACGCCGACGCGCCGCCGCCTAAGCTGTCCCGGCAGCCGCGGGCGTGGCGGAACTGGCAGACGCGCCAGATTTAGGTTCTGGTCCCGAAAGGGGTGGAGGTTCGAGTCCTCTCGCCCGCACTTGGCCCATTGGGCGAAGCCGAGACCCGGCGCAGCAACAACCCGGCGGCGAGTCCGCCGCCGGGCTCCTGCGTCTCCTGTTGATCCGCCGCTTACACCTGGCCGTTGAGCACGGGGTCGGCGGGCGCGAGTTGATTGATCGCGTCCGTGGCGGTCTTGATCGCCTTCTTGTCGTTCACGGTCAGTTCGCCGAGGTATCCGGTCAGCGAGTCGCAGACCGCCTCATCGATCTTCCGCATGCGCGCCTCCACCCCGCGCGCGAGTTGGATCTCGACGCGGCGGCGGTCCTCCTTGCTGCGGGTGCGGGTGAGCAGGCCCATCTCCACCAGTCGATCCACCATCGTGGACATCGAGGCGGTCGTGGTGCAGACCCGCTCGGCGAGATCGGCAACGCCGCACGGCGACAGTGAGCGCACCGCCACGAGCGCGCGGTACTGAGCCGGGGTGACGTCTATGGGGAAGGGCTTGTTGAGCAGTTGCTCCGACACCAACCGATCGGTGAGCCCACGCGTCTGCCAACAACATTCCCAAGCGGCTTCCGCGAGCGCCCGGTCGCCACGAACGGATCCACCAGATGACTTTGCCATGGAAGGGAAATCCTCTATCAGAAACGAATGCAACAAACTGTCCTGACCATCCTGACGCTCCGCCCGGAACCGGACGCGAGTCCCACGCACGAGGGAATACAGGCTAGCCCCTCGACTGCGGGAAGGCAAGATGCGAGTGGCCAAGCCGTTAGAAATTACCGCCTGCCCACCTTGCGGATCCGCAGAAATTCGAGCAATCTCAACATATCGAGAACGTTCCACCTGTGTGCGGCGGCGGCTCGAAGCGCCGCGGCTATTTCACGCCAATGCCGGATTTGTGCTTGGCACGCAGCGAATTGCGCAGTACGTTGCCTATCGGAGGGCGCGTGCCGAGAGATGATCGGCAGGCGCCTGTTTTGTTCCTCCGGAGCCGGTCATGCGCGTTGAAGAACATCCGATGCAGTTTCGCCTGGCCGGTGCATATGGCGCGCCGCAGGTCAGGCGGCCTGATCAGGTGGCGCAGCCGCCTTCAATGCGCCGAACCACCAATTCGGGTGATGCCGCCTCGCTGCGAGGAGCGCAAATGACGCGCGTCGTCGCCGCTGTCGTCCCCGGAGGCATTGATTTCAGCGGCGAAACCGCCCAGCCTCGCCCCGCGTCCCTGCCACTCTACCGCCATCCCGCCGACCGCAACGTCGCAGCGACCGGCGTGGCGCTCGGGCGCACGCTCGATGCAGAGGCGTGAACTCAGCAAATGAACCTATCTCGCCCAGGGGCGACGCTGACGTCGTGTGCCGGGCGCCGGGAATTCCCTTATAGACCCGGGTCGTACAGGCTGTTGTCATCCGCCTCGCCGACCCACCCGATCGACAGCGGCTGCGGGTTCGCCGGGTACAAACCGCTCGACCAGGTGAAATGACGCGCTGCGCTACTGACATGCCCGTCGAGCCAGGCGAGGTTCGCGCGCTCGGCATGGCGGAAGTGCGTGGAGGGATCGTGCCGCGCCTGGGGGTAGTCGGCGTGAAAGCGGGGCTCAAGAAAGCTGTATTCGATGATGCCTTCCGCGGCGAAGGCGCTGTCGGCGAACATCACCGTCCGGGCCGGTGACCGGAAGAGGTGTGCCGGTGCGCCGTGGTGATCGGTGACGACGCCCCAGCAGTCCGGGCCGCGCTGCGCCCGGTGCGTGCCCACGTAGGCGTTGTTGTATCCGTAGCCTCCGCACCCGCGCTCGAAGGCGTCGGCGCTGTCGAGGGTGTCAACGAAACTCGGGCAGGCGCGGATGGCCCGGCTGGAGCCGGGGCCGTCCACGTAGGTCGTCAGCGAGCCGCCCTGGGGAACGAAGGGAACGCCGACTGCGTCGCGCGTGCCGTGCCAGCGATGTCGGTTGTGCGTCACGATGTCAGCGGCGCCGGGCGCGTAGTGGCCCCGGTGATCGCCGACGTAGAGTTCGTTGGCGGTGGCAAGCTGGCGGAGGTTGCTGGCGCAGGCGGCGGCGCGGCCGCGCTCCCGCGCCCCGGCAAGTGCGGGAAGAAGCACGCCGATGAGTAGCGACAGGACGGCGATGACCACGAGCAGTTCAACGACAGTGAACCCGCGCGCCCCAGCCGCCCGCGCCGCCGCCTGGGTTGTCACGCGGCATCTTCTCATCCGTAGTTCGCCAGCAGCAGACCCAGGTCCGTCTGTCCGACCATGCCGTCGCCGTCAAGATCCGCGTCGGGATTCCAATGCGCATCGCCCTGCTGCGAACCGTACGCCGCCAGCAGCAGACCGAGATCCGACTGGTTGACCTCGCCGTCGCCGTTCACGTCGCCGGGCACGGCAAGGGGTCGCACGTCGGCGACGCCCCCGATCTCCGCGCTCTTCTCGCCGAGCAGGTCGTGGGGAGCGAAGGGGACAGCGGTGGTGATGCGAATGAAGTCGAAGCCGTCGAGGTTGGCGGGCTGCATCGTGACGGGGTCGATCGCCCAGGCGATGTCGAAGGCGTCGCCCCCGCCGCTCCCCGCGCTGACGCCCACCGCCTGCGGATCGTCGGGAACCGTATAGAAGTCCTCCGGCTCGGCGTCGGGCGGCAGGGCGAGCGTCGGCGTGCAGTCGGCGTAGCCGAAGTACCCTTCCACATCGGCGTTGAGACCATTGGGGTTCTCCACGACGGGCGCGCCGAAGAGATCCGCGTCCAGCGCATACCCTGCCGTGAGGTAGAACCAGTCGATCCACGGGAAGTACAGCGGATCGGGATACCAGGCGAGGTTCTCGGGCGGGGTGGGAGTGCCCGCATCGTCGTCCCACATCTGCCCGAGCCACTGCCAGTCCGGATCGGTGATGTGCGAGCCGGGGATGAGATACCACGGATCATCGGCGAGACCGTTGCCGTTCACGTCGCGGCTGATCTCGATATGCGCCGGCTCCGCCCAGCGACGGTTGGGATTGCCGCCGACGTACGTGGCATTGCCGAAGACGATCGCGTCGAGCCCGAGCGGGTTGCCGGAGTCGTCGAGGACCGTGTCTGTGAAAGCGAGCGTGAGCGAGCCGCCGAGTGCGCCAAGAGTGACGAGCTTGGAGTTATTCGGTTCGCCCAGTCCGCCGCCGACCGGCGCGCCGAGGGCGCGCGCCGGATCGTTGAAGAGCGGATCGTTGATGAACTGGCCCGGGGCCGGTCGGTACTCGATGACGACCGACGCAAAATCATCAGCGCGCGCGGGCAACGATCCAAACAGAACGGTCGCCAGCAGGGCCGCAACCGCTCGCGGTTTCGCGTCACAGTCGCGCGCGTCAGACATGGCGACCCCTCCGTCGCCACGCGCCGGCGAGAACCATCAGCGCGCTCGCCGAGGCAGGTGCGGGAACGTCATGGAGCGCCCAGGTCACCGGGGCGCCGGCGCTGTAGCCGTCCGCCCAGCCGCCATAGAGTTCGCCGGTGAAGGCGTTATAGGCGACGCGGTAGGTGCCCGCCGTGCCGCTTCCTTCCGGATCGAAGGTGCGCACCTCGAGCGGATCGTTGACGTCGACGGGATCGATCCCGGCAAGCGCGTCGGCGAGCGCATCGTGACTGATGAGCGCGAAATAGCCTGCGTCGCCGGTGAAGTCGCCCCCGCCCATGAAGAAGTTGCCGGCGTTGTCAAAGCCGAGCGAACCGGCGGAGAGAAGGTCGACGAGAAAGACGCCCTCGTTTTCGAAATCCGCCGGCTCGCCGCTCAGCCCGCCCTGCCAATCAGCAGGCGCGAGCGCCTTGACGAAGCCGGTGTCGCTCGGCCCGCCGCCCGCAAATCCGTTGCCCGTGTAGAGGAAGCCGTCGACGTCGAAGCTGATTCCCGCCGGCGACCCGCCGATGTTGTCGACGATGAGCGGATTCACCGGAGCATCGGGATCGCTGGTCGTGTCGAGCAGCGACACGTACGCAGGCGCCCCGAACTCGCCGGCGGTGATGGCGAGGCTGGCATCGTCGTACCAGGCGGCGTCGTAATGGCTGACGCTGAAGTAGTCGGCGCCCGCGCCCGCGAGCAGTTGCGTCGGCGCGCCGGGCGCGCCGAGGGCTGCGAGGTTGAAGACGGCGACGGGCTTACCGAAGCCGCCGCCGACTGCGATGCGATCGCCGCTCGGCGAAACACTCAGAAACGCCGGATCCACCGAGCCGCCCATCTGCGCCGGATCAAACATCGCCACAACCTCGAAGAGTCCCGAGCCGATCGCCGATTCGAGATACACCTCGTTGCCGGTGGCGGCGATGAGCCTGCCGTTGCCGAGGGCAGCTCCAGAGGTCCCGAACGACCCGACGCCGATCGCCGGCATGTCGAGCCGCACCCCCGTGTCGAAGTATTCGTGGAAGAGATCCGCGTGCGCGGCGAAGGCACCGGCGGTGATCAGCGCCGCGCTCGCGCATGACTGAACCAGACAGGACATACTGAGCCTCCCGGCGCGCTCGCACACGCGCGCCAGCCCCGCTTGGCGATGACGCCTCGGCGCAAGGAAACGCGCCGAGTTGGTCCTCGCTCGACCACGCGTCGAGTTCCGATGGGGGGCGCAGGTGTCTCGCCGCAGTCGCGGGGTGAACCGCAGCAAACGCCGGCGTCCCATCGCGGGGACCACACAGCTCTCCGGTCCAGGCAGGTCTTCCGGCTTAGGGCTTCACGTCGTCGCCTTCCCAGGTCGGCTCGACTGCTGCACGCGCAATCGACGTTCCCAGTGGCCTCGTTGACGACGCTTCAACGCCCATCACGGCGGCGCGTCCGCGGCGGATTCGCCCCTCGCGGGGACTACCGCACTTGTCTTTTCACCTTCACGCCCGATGGCGCGAAGGCACCTGAACACCAACAGCATGGCGCGAGCGGTCTCCGGTGTCAACCGCTGTTCTTCCCCGCCCACTCAATGCGACATGTACTGAGATTTCCCGGGGCGCTCGCGTCGGCGTTCGCCCTACGCGCGCTCGACAGCCGCCGCCTCACCAAGGAACTGCTCGAGTTCGCTGACGGCGACGGCCCCTTCGCGAACCACGCGCACTGCATCCGTGGTGAGAGCGATGACGGTGGAGGGCGTGCCGACTTTGCACGCCCCGCCGTCGAGCGTGGGCAGATCGGGAAACGCGCGCTGCACGTCCGCTGCCGTCGTCGCCGCCGCCTCGCCGCTGCGGTTCGCCGACGTGCCGGCCAGCGGATACCCCAGTTGCCGCAGCATCTGCAGCAGGGGCACGTGCGCCGGGCAGCGCAAGCCCACGGTCCGCTCGCCCGAGGTGACAAAGGAGGCGACCCTGGGCGAACGCCGCAGGATCAGCGCCAGCGGCCCGGGCCAGAATTCCTCCGCCAGACGCTGCGCCAGCGTGCTCCAGTCCTGCACGTACGGCCGGGCCTGTTCGATGTTGAACACGTGCAGGCTGAGCGGCTTGTCGTCAGGTCGGCCCTTGAGTTCATAGATGCGCCGCACCGCCGCCTCGTTGCTCGGGTCGCACCACCGGCCGTAGACGGTCTCCGTGGGAAAGCCGATCACCTCGCCGGCCCGGACTCGACGAACTGCCTCTGCGTTGTCAATCATCATGGCTGCATGTCTCGCC
>CAZZPX010000171.1:0-6781 GCA_964655955.1 uncultured Phycisphaerales bacterium
CGGCGAGATCCGCAGCGGCTCGTACCGGGATGCGCGCTGAAGCCGCCTCAGCGCAGCAGGCCAGCAGGCAGCAGCCGCGAAGGAGATGCGCTGGGGATCGTCAGAGTCGCGAGGCGATGATGGCGCCTGCGGCTCCTGCGGCGAAAGCGGCGGATCGCTCATTGCCCGTCCGCGGATGCGGTGTAGAATTGGGACTTGATGAGCCGGTTCTCGGCTCGATTCCGTTCAAACGGTTCGCCTCGTCGCGAGCCGACACCGCGAAGAAAGGAAGGGAGCTTCCCATGCGTACCACGATGTGCCTGTCCTGCATGCTGCTGTTTGCCGGCGCCGCCTCGGCGCAGCAGCTTTTCGTCGGCATCGAGACGTCGAGTCCGCCGCCGACGCAGATCAGCGATCTGTCCGGCTTTCCCGCGGTGACCTGGTCGCCGCTCTGGTCCTTCTCCGTCTCGGGCGCGGCGGCGACGCCGGATGGGACGCTCTACCTCTGCGAAGGCGCGTTCACCACGCATCTCTATGTTTCGACAAGCCTCGCCGCTCCAGTCCAGGTGTCGACGCTCGCGAACGACATGTCCGCACTCGCCTACGGCCGGGGCGCGCTCTACGGCTATTCGAATTACGCCGACCCCAAGGGCATCTACCAGATCGATCCCGACACCGGCGCCTGCTCGCTCGTGCTCGACGTCTACACGAACACGGGTTTCCGCTTCTTCGGCCTCGACTACAACCCTGTGGATGACCTGTTCTACGGCTACACCGAGTACGGCGACTCCGGGATGTACTCCATCAACATTGACACGGGCGAGATGATCAAGCTCGCCGGCACAATACCGGCCAGCAACGGGCAGGGGCGCGGCCTCGCCGTCGGCAACAACACCGTCTATCTCACCGCCACGCGCGGCGACGACGGCATCGGCTTCTTCGCCTACGACCTCGCCCAGGGCGTCGGCGGACAGTGGGCCGAATTCAATAACGCCTATCCCGCCTATCACTCGACCGGCGCCGCCGCGTGGATCCCCGGCCCCGCCTGCGCCGGCGATCTCGACGGTGACGGCGACACCGACCAGTCGGACCTCGGCGTACTGCTTGCCAGCTATAACATCGACGGCGGCGGCGATCTCGACGGCGACGGCGATACCGATCAGTCCGATCTCGGCGTACTCCTCGGCGACTACGGCTGCACGCCGTAAGGCCGCACACTCAGGCATGAACACCCACGCACAGTGAAGCCACCCCGGGGACTGAGGCTCCTTCGGCGCCTCCGTCCCCGGGCTTCATCGTTGCGCGGCGGAGTGCACGGCAGCTTGTTAATGGCCCTGCGGGCGCACGGGAGGAAGGAAGCCCATCGACACCTGCCAGCCGTACACCGGATACTGGATGCGGCAGCGGTACCCGCGTAGTCGCTGCGCGTCGAAGCCGAGCACATCGCACACGTGCCGCAACATCTCGACGTAGTTGGGGATCTCCGTTGTCAGGAAGCGCGAGGCGCCTTTGCCGAGAAACTCGATCGAGTCGCCGGTGCTCACCCGATCGAACGCTCGCACGGGATCGTTGATATACGCCATGCCTTCGATCGCTGCATCGTGAACGATGAGCGTCGGATCGGCTCCGGGGTAGACGTCTTCGTGCAGGAGCGCATCGAAGACCAGCGTGCGCGAGGGAATCGCCGGGGCGACGAACATGCCCTTCAGTTGCGGCGGGTCTGTCGTGGCGAAACGGTCCAGCGCCGCGGGATGATGCTCGGCCACGATCATGTCGCGCGCGGCGCTTGGCCCGACGCCGTTCTCCGCAAGCATGTAGACGACGCCTTCGCCGGCCCGCCTGGCGTCCAGCTTGGCCGGGGGTGAGGTGAGGTAGTCGTCGAGACGCAGCGAGCCCGCATCGTGCGGCGCCACCGTTCCACCTTCGCCGGGGCGCCATTGCATCGACGTCGCCGACATGGCGCTGTAGCCGAACTTCACGCGCACGTCCGGCCGCAGTCGTCGCATGCCGATCGCTCCGTGGATGAGCGTGACATCGTGCTTGCAGGCATCCTCGGGGCTGGGGACGACGATGGTGCTGTTCATCCAGGTTTCCGCCATCGCGCCTTTGAGGTGGCTGATCCCCTTGAAGACGGACTGGCGGTGGGCGAGTTCGTACTTCTCGCGCGCTTCGGGAAGCCAGGTGCTGATGATGGCGTCGAGGGCGGCCCGGTCGCCGGCATCGTCGCGGATGAGGCGGTCGAAGCGGCGGACGGCTTCCTCCGCCTGTTGCAGCAGGTTCGCGGGCACCCCGCGCCGCCCCGCCGCCTTGAGCAGCCGCCGCAGCGGCTCGGGCCCGGGGATGATGTGGGCGACTGCCATCGGTTCGTGGGCCCGCGTGGCCAGAAGCACTCGCCCGGAGATATCGCGATTCAGCCCCAGCGTCCTGGCGATCTCGTTGGGCCGATTGGGCTGACCGGGCACGGCGTCGATGACGGCCCGAAGGTTGGCCGCAAGATCGCGGGCAACGGCGGTGATCTTGATCTCGATGTCCTCACCGGGTCGCACGGAATTGAGCGTTTGCGGGCTGTCAGCAGGGCTGGCGGTCATTTCCGACACTGTAGCACGGTCAGGGGCTGAGGCCAGCCCTTTCCCAGATACAGCGCAGAATATTTGCAAAATCCTGCAAAAATCCGGCATCCTGCTTGACCGCCTTCACTTCTCGGTGTATCCCTTCTCTCTACTGCAGCGCCACGAGGCCCGACGCCCCGACCGACCCGCCGCTCGCTGTGCTCAGCGTCGCAAGCGTCCTCCTCGGATGCCGAATGATCGTCCGTCAGAAGCGGCTGCGAGGCACTCGGCCGGTTGTCCCGGGTCAGGCACGCTGCTCGTCGCACTTACACTCGCCTCTTGCCATGGAATCCAGCAGATGAATCGCACCACCCCCATCCAGCTCGCCGCCCTCTCCCTCTTCGCCAGCGCAGGCACGGCCTTGGCCGTTCAATACGCTTACGTCGATCTTGGAACGCTCGGCGGCAGCAATGCCGTCGCCTACGGACTGAACGATCAGCGCCAGGTGGTTGGCTGGTCCTCCACGCCCGGGGACGCCTCCAACAACGCCTTCGTCTGGGACGATGGCGTCATGACCGACCTCGGCACGCTCGGCGGCGTGTGGGCCGAAGCCTGGGCGATCAACGAGTCCGGCGTGGTCGTCGGACACTTCTCGACCACGCCCGACTACCTGGGGCTCTCCGCGTTCGCTTACGAGAACGGCGTGGTGGCCGCCCTTCCCACGCTGAGCGACAACTGGAGCAGCGCCCAGGACATCAATAGCGATGGCACCATCGTCGGCATCTCGGCCAACGAGTTTGGTCACGAGCGCGCCGTCATGTGGCAGAACGGACAGATCATCGACCTCGGCGACAACTCGCTGCACCAGCGCACCCGGGCGTACGGCGTCAACGATGCCGGCCTCGTCACCGGCTGGGAGTACACGCCGTTGCAGGGCCCGAACGACGCCTTCGTCTACGATGGCGTCAAGTGGCTGCAGATCGGCGGCTTCGGGCAGTTTCAGAGCGCGGAAGCGTACGACATTAACGAGGACGGCGTGGTCGTCGGTTTCACCGCTTTTCCCACCGGCGACTGGCACGGGGCGCTGTGGTTCCCCGATGGAGAAGGCGGGTACGAGAGCGCCGTCGACATGGGCCTGCTCCCCGGTACGGAACAGGGCGAAGCGTATGACCTCAATGACGCCGGTGACGCGGTCGGCGCCTGCCAGACCTTCGGCTTCCCCACTATCACCTACACGGCCTTCGCCTACCTCGATGGCGTGCTGTACGACCTCCACGATCTGCTGCCGGATGGCGTCGATGTCGAACTGCTCGAAGCACGCGACATCAATAACCACGGCGACATCGTCGGCACCGCCCTCGTCGACGGGCACTTTCAAGCCTTCATGCTGATCGCTCAGACGAACTGCGCCGGCGATCTCGACGGTGACGGCGACACGGACCAGTCGGACCTCGGCGTACTGCTTGCCAGCTATAACATCGACGGCGGCGGCGATCTCGACGGAGACGGCGATACCGATCAGTCCGACCTGGGAACACTGCTCGGCGACTACGGCTGCACGCCGTAAGACGCCCGCCCGCCCGCGCGCACAAACACGCGTACGAATACAAACACGCACGCCCCGGAACACGCGCGCGCATCGCCCTGTCCCGGGGCGGTCTCAATTGCAGCCTGAGCGCGCTGAACTCGCGCCGGCGCGCATGATCCTGCGCGCAATAGAAGTGAGAACGCTCTGCAATGGGCGGGCTTATTAGAGATACATTAGTCGATCTTTCCGCGTGCGAAAAGTCGCGAATTCAGAAGATCGTCGTTGCTCCGCCTGCGCACTGCGGGTAAGGGTATACACCTGCGGCGCTTTCGCTCTCCGCTTGTGGGCGTTCTCATCGCCGCCTTGACGCGGCACGCGCAGTGAAAAACGCAGTTCCGCGCTCAGGCCCCCGACGCTCCCCAGGGAGGAACACGATGTTCGCACGCACGTCTTTCCGGCTTCTGCCCGCGCTCCTGGCGCTGCACCTCGTTCCCGCGCTCGCCGCCGCCGCGCCGGAGATTCACCGCGTGCCGCAGGACTACGGCACGATCCAGGAGGCGATCGACGCGGCGGATCCCTGGGAGATCGTTGAGATCGCCGACGGCACGTACACCGGCGCCGGCAACAAGGATCTCGTTCTCGGCAAACAGGGGGTCACCATTCGCAGCGCTTCGGGCGACCCGGCTGCGTGCATCATCGACTGCGAAGGGTCCGGCCGGGGCTTCGAACTCGGTTTTGCGGACCACTACACCTATATAGAAGGGTTGACCATCACCAACGGCGCCGCGGCCTATGGCGGGGGCATCTACAACTCGTTCGCCGAAGATATCTACGTAACGGATTGCATCATCAGCAACTGCGAGGCGTCGAGCGAGGGCGGCGGCATCTGGTCTTACTACGGGACCATGAATCTCTACTCGAGCAGCCTCACCCATAACGAAGCAAACAGCGGCGGGGGGGCGTTCGTAGAAGGCGGCCACGTTGGCGGTTCTGGCTGCCTCTTCAGCGGCAACACCGCCAGCGGCTTCGGCGGGGGCATCGTGTTACTGACAGCCAACGGCTACCTGTCCGATTACACCATCGCCAGTTGCACGGCCGGCAGCGGCCACGGCGGCGGCGCCTACCTTTACGACAGCGTGGCGGAGTTCAATGGCTGCGACATCCGCAACAACGAGGCGCTGGGCAACAAGCACGGCGGCGGAGTCTACCTCGCAGAGAACTCGAGTGCGGACTTCATCGAGAGCCTGGTCCGCGGCAACTATGCAAGCTATCGCGGCGGCGGCGTGTACGCGGGTGCTGGATCCGGGGCAGTCTTCGATCGCTGTCAGATCAGGCAGAACAACGCCGCCCAGGGCGGCGGCCTCGCCTGCGAGACGGCAGGCTCCATCACGTTGCTCAACTGCCTTGTCTACAACAATGAATGCGACTATGAAGGCGGGGCGATGCAATCCGTCAGCGGCGGCACGATCCACGCCGCGAACTCGACCTTCGTCGCCAACACGGCCCAGAACGGCGCCACGCTCGCGACGATCGGCGGGCCGGCCACTATCTACATCAACAACTCGATCATCTGGATGGCCCCCAACCATTTTCAGAATTACGACGGCTCCACGATCAACATCAGCTACAGCAACGTCCAGGGCGGCTGGGCGGGGGTGGGCAACATCAGCATGGCGCCTCTCTTCGTGGACGCGGTCGGCGGGGACTTCCGCCTCGCCGCCGGCTCGCCCTGCATCGACGCCGCCTCCAACGACCTGGCCCCCGCCGAACTCGTCGATCTCGCGGGCGCGCTGCGCTTCATCGAGGACTTCGACACCGTCAACACCGGCCAGGGCACAGCGCCCATCATCGACATGGGCGCGTTTGAATACCAGCGCCCCGCCGCCACGCTGCACGTGCCCGGCGACTACGCCACGATCCAGGAGGCGATCGACCTCTGCATCGATGGCGACACGGTCCTCATCGCGGACGGCACTTACACCGGCGCGGGCAACACCAACCTCGATTTCGGCGGCCGGGCCATCCTCGTCGCCGGAGCTTCGGGCGACCGCACGGCGTGCATCATCGACTGCGAAGGCACGAGCCAGGGATTCATCTTCGATGATGAGGAGGGCAGCGACTCGATCGTGCGCGCCCTGACCATCCGCAACGGCAACGCGCCTTCACTCGGCGGCGGCATCGAGTGCACGGACGCATCGCCGAAGATCCAGAACTGCGTCATCGAAGACTGCTATGCCAGCGACGGCGGCGGGGGCATCGGCGGCGAATCCTCCAGCGAAACCGTCATCTCCTGCCTTATCCGCAACAACACCTCGGGCTTCGGCGGAGGCGTCGCCAGCGCCTACGGCTCTCCGACCTACACCAACTGCGTTATGAGCGGCAACACGGGCACGTTGAGCGGCGGCGGCGCCAAGTTCCACTACTCCGCACCCACGCTGAACGCCTGCACGCTCAGCGGCAACATGACACCCTATGACGGCGGGGGCATCTACAGTACCGCCTCTCACCCCACCATCACCGGCGGCTCGCTGCACCACAACGTCTGCGAGGGCCAGGGCGGCGCCATCTTCATCGACCAGACCTCCACGGCCGCCATCACCGACGTCACCATCAACAACAACACCGCGACGATCGGCGGCGGCGTCTTCTGCAATAACAACCAGTACTCGGTGGTCCTCGACGGCTGCACCATCAGGGACAACCTGGCCCATGCCGGCGGCGGCGT
>CAZZPX010000172.1:0-5750 GCA_964655955.1 uncultured Phycisphaerales bacterium
GTCGGAGTTTCCCGCCCTGGGCGTCCGACTGTACGACAATCAGCAACTCATCGCCCACGCCACCGAACGCGCCAAGGAGATCATGGCGGCCTTGGGCAGCGCGATCGAGCGGCCGAAACTGCGCAACGTCGTCGAGGACTACGCCATCTACGCCGTCACCGCCTGGCCCGAGGGCGTCTCCCCGCAGGACCTGCTGGCGCAGCACGCCCACACCATCGCCCGCACGATCGAGGCGGAGCAGAGCCCGCTCTCCGAGGCGCTGCGCGCCCGCACCGTCGAGGGGCACATGTCATACGGCAGAGACGACATGGCGATCATCGACTGGAACGCCGCCTTTCTCATCGATCCGCAGCCGGAGGATGTACTGGCGGTGCTGCAGCACGCCAATGTCGAGTTGCTCGAGCTGCGCGTGCTCGATCAGGAACTCGACGCGATCCTGGACCATGCGGATGAAGCGATCGGCCGCATCGCCCGCCGTAAACTCTGGCCCGCCTTCAGCGAGCAGCGCGTGCTCAAGCGCTTCGGCAGCGCCCAGACCGACGCCGCCGTCATGTTCGAAGGCGTCAACAACGCCATCAAGCTGCTGGGCAACCAGTACCTGGCGCGGCTGTACCGCCTGGCGGCGCAGCGGCTCGACCTGCCGGCCTGGCAATCGAGCGTGCAGCGCAAGCTCGCCGCCGCCGACTCGGTCTACCAGAAGATGTCGGACGTCTCCTCGATTCGCCGCCTGGAGACGCTGGAGTGGGTGATCATCATCTTGATCGCGTTGTCGATGATCCTGCCGCTCTTGCCGTTCTACAGCTATTAGAAAGGTGAAAGGAGAGGGGGGAGCAAGGCGAGCAGCGCGGGAACCTGCCGGTCTCGACGCCCGACCCTGCGTCCTTGCCGCGCCCGACGCCCGCGTCGCCGGCGCGTTGCCCTCGCCCGCGTCGCCGCCTATCCTGATCGCCGCGCCACCGTAGCTCAGTTGGTAGAGCAGCGGTTTTGTAAACCGCAGGTCACCGGTTCGAGTCCGGTCGGTGGCTTTGGGAGCCCGCGGCAGCGGCCCTGGCCAGGGAGATGACGGGTTCAGTGGCGACAGGCCGCGTCTGAGAAGGGTGGTGGTCCAGACCGGCGGTTACTGTGTGGCGACGCGAGATGATCGAAAGTGCCGCCGATGACATCGGGCAAGTCAGAGCACGCCGAACCCGCGGGGTGGACCCGCGATGCGCGCGGCCGGCGTGTGACACAGCTCGACCCGGTGCTAATGCACCTGACGCACCGCCGCGACGACATACCGGCAAACAGCCTTGAGCAGATGGCATCTGAGGTCGGCATCGGCTTGAACCGGGGCACGCGGCTCGCCCTCTGGTCGGCGCTCCTTAGTTTGCTTTGTCTTCTCATCGCGATCGTCATCTGCGTCGTTCGCTACTACGCCGGTACGCTTTCCGCGGGCAGGTTCGCTCGCAGCCTCATCCCCTACATCGCCATCGTCGGCTCGATGACCGGCTGTTGGGCCTCCCTGCGCAGTGCGCGGCACCAGAAGATCGGCAAGGCGATGCTGGCGCACCAGCGCTGCCCGCACTGCGCGGACGACCTGCGCGGCCTACCCGCATCTGAGAGCGATGGCGCGACCATCTGCCCGGAATGCGGCTGCGCGTGGAACCTGCCGGCTCAGTATCCACGTCAAACGCAGCCTTCCCCGTAGTGAGCCAGCAGCAGGCCCAGATCGGACTGGTCCGTGTCACCGTCTCCATCCAGGTCGCCGCCCGCGTCGGTCTCGTAGGCGGCGAGCAGGGTGCCGAGGTCGGACTGGTCGACGCAGCCGTCGCCGGTGAGGTCGCCGGGAAGAGCGCTGAGGTCGCGCACGCAGCGGACGAAGTTATAGATGCGGATGGCGTCGCCTTGCGGGCCGTGGCCGAAGGGATAGTCATCGGGATCGCCGCTCTTGGGATCGCTGCGCTGGCAGCCGGCCCCGTGCACATCCTGCCACTGGCCGTTCATATACCCGAGTCCACGTCCGAAGGCGAGATAGGCGCTGTACTCGCCGTGATCGGGATAGCTGACGTGGGTCGTGCTCGCCCAATAGTAAGGGTAATCCGCTGCGCCTTCTTCGTTCGTGATCTGCGTGGCGTCCAAAAGCGGGTTGATCGCCGCTGAATCGGTCGTGTCGGGCGAGCGGGCGTAGTCGAGGATCGACTGCAGTTCCTTGACGTTCGGCAGGCGCCAGTCGTCATAGCCTGCGGTGCTGCAACTCTCCGCATAAGCGAGCGCATCCTCCCAGAACATTCCTGCACCGCTGTCGCTCCGCGTCCACATGAGCCCCGTGCTGCGGTCTGTGACAGTGTCGTCACCGTTGTCGACGAAGTTCAGGCAACGCCCGCACCACAAGTTCAGCTTCGTCGGAGGCAGCCGAGCCGAACTCATTGCTCACGACGCAGCGGTAGAGTCCTGCATCGTCATAGCTCGCATCGTCGATGACGCACACATCCTCGGTTGCGCCGTCGATGTCGAGTTCGTCCTTCTGCCACTGATATTCGAGCGGCTCGCTGCCGTAGGCCTCGATGCTGAAGATCGCGGAGCCGCCGGGCGCGACAATCTGCGGCACGGGCTGCGTCACGATGACGGGCGGCTGATCGCTGGCGAGGAGCACTTCAAAGCCCGCCGCCAGGGCAAAGGTAAGCTCACCGTCAGGCGTGGTGAAGACGACCGCGGCGTCCTTGAGTCCGGGCGCCTCATCTCCGGGAACATCGAACTCTGCCGTCACGATGTACTGACTCGAGTGCGTAACGGACGTGCCGACCAGCTCGCCGATGGCGACGGTGTCAGGCATGACGCCGGCCGGCGGCGCGGGCGGAAAATCGTTGTCGAGCGTGAACGTGACTAGCAGGCTCAGCGTGCCTTGTGCCGCCGAGTCGGGATCGATGTTAGCGATCTGGTTGGCCGCCTGGGCGTGGCTTGCCGCAGTTATCGCGAAGAGCACGAGGGCGCTTGCTCCAGTGAGGCAGGCCCGCGGTCTCCGGCAGCGCGATCCGGCCGTGATAACAGAACTCAGCTTCATGACAGTCTCCCGGTCGCGACGCGGCACGCGCCGTCCACCGCGTTCTACGAGCGACTGCCGCTGGGCATCCCCGTTGCGTGCCGCAATCCGCGCAACGAAGCCTCAGCGCCGCGGGCGGCACTCGTCACTCTGGTCGCGCGTCGCCGCCGCCTCGCCTTGCCATCTAGCCTCGCGCAGTTCGATGCGGAACTGCTGGTCCGGAGCGAGCAGATAGCTGTCGTAGAGCGGCGAGTAGCTCTTGACCTGGATCGTGCGGCCGTCGGGCTGGAATTCGAGCAGCCGCATGTACGCCTCGCCCCCCAGGTCGCGCATCTGGTAGTTGCTGAGCATCTGGTGGCATTCACCGCCCAGATCGTTGCGCGAAACAAGACAGCCCGTGCCATCGCCGAGCACGTGTCCGTTCAGCACCAGCAGAAAGTCGTGCCTGCGCACCAACTTGTTCCACAGCTCTTCGCCGTCGTTGACGCCGCCCGGCGTGCGGTAGTGATGAGGATTGTAATCCTGCGGATGCTCAGTGTCGACGTGGTCGTAGCGGCGATCGTTGTTATTCATATAGGCGTGCGTGATGAGGATGCCGACATGGTCGGGGTGAGCGGTCATCACCTCGTTCGCCCAGCGAATCGTCTCGTCCCGCGGACCCCACTCGAGCGCGACGACGATCCACTTCGCGCCGCCCGCCTCGAAGAGGTGATACGTATTGTCGAGCTTGCCCTCGGCCATCGCCCCGCCGAACGTCGGCCAGGCCGCGCAGCGACCGTATGAGAAGTAGTCATTCATGAGCGTCTCGCGCGTGGAGGCGTCGCCGCTGGGCCCGTAGTCGTGATTTCCAGGGACGATGGCGTAGGGGATCACGCCGTCCAGCAGCGACATGGCGTCGCGGGCGTTGCGCCATTCGCCGTGCGTATTGTTGTTGACGATGTCGCCGAGTTGCAGCACGTACTTGAGATTCAGCCGCTCGCCGTTGCGCGCGAGCCAGCCCGTCTGTGCGTAGAACACGCCGGGGAAGCGCAGCGAGTACACCTGCGTGTCGGGAAGTACTGCAAGCGTGAACGAGCCCGGCACATACTCGCGCACGACGCGCGGCGAAGGCGTGACGCCCAGCGGCTGCGTATTGCGCTCAACGACATTCACCACATGCGTCGCCAGATTGCGCAGGAAGGTCAGCGCGAACGCCTCCTGCGCCGCGCGCAGCTCTTCGCCTGACTCTTCGATCGGCGTGATCGTCTTGTCAATGGCGAGCGCCGCGAGAATGATGCGGCCCTGACCGTACGCCCCCTCCATGAGGGCGGGATACTGCGCGTGCTCATCGCCCGCCAGCATCACCTCGAAGCCGCCCTGATCCACGAACGACTCCCAGATCGTCCTCGTGTTATGAAAGGTTAGTCGGCCGTCCGGCGCATCCATCCCGGCGAGCAGCGGATTCTCCGGCACGAGCACGAGTGCCGTGCCGAAGTCCTGGTCGCCTCGCTTCGCGCCGTGCGTCGTGGGCAGGAACGTCGGCACCGCCTCGAACTGGTCCGCCTGGGTCAACTGCAGCAGCGTGTGCCCCTTGTCGACGTAGTTATAGAGATCGTCGGCGTATTGCTGCATGTACTCCGTATATGCTGCATGCTCGCTCGCGAACGAACCGATCGCGATCAGCTCCTCATCAAATGCGAAAGGCGATTCGTCAAGCGGCAGCGGCGCGACTTCGAATCCCGCCGCCTCCAGCAATTCGGTCAGCCGGGCGGACTTCGTCCACTGGTCGACGTGCTCGAACACGAGCGCACGCGGCTTTGCCGCGCCACGCAGCGGCGGAGTCAGCGACAGGACGAGCAGCAGCGCAACAGCGAGTGACAGGGCGCGATGCATGACGAACCTCCATACGGAATGCGGACACGATGCAGACGGAGCCGTGGTCCAGCCCAGCATAACAGACGACCGCGGGCAGGTGCTGCAAGGCGCGAGCCGGCGCGGATGAAGCCCCGCCGCCCGGTCGCTGCCCATCGATCAGTCACGCCCGTCGCGCTCACGATTGATGAATGCGGCGCTCAAATGTGACTCGGCGCGCGTCTGGCTCAACCCCCACCGGCCGCTGCATCGTCCGCTGCGCGCGGGCGCCATGCCTCGGCGTCGCCCGGCCGCTGCCACGCCTCGTACAGATCGATCAGGCGCGCAGCCGCATTGCGCGTGCGCACGTGCTCTTCTCCCAATCCCGCGCTGAGCAGTTCGTATGCTTCCAGCAGGTTGGACTCAGCCTCGGCGAAGTGCTGCAGTTTCGTCAGGCTGCTGCCGTGGTTGGAAAGTGCTGAGCCGAGGAACCAGTGTCCCTCAGGCAGCGTCGCGCGAAAGCGAGTCACGATGTCGCGGAAGAGCGGCTCGGCAAGCTCCGGCCGATCGCTGCGACTGTAGAGCACACCCAGGGCTGTCTGCGTGATCAAGGTGTCGCGCGAGTCCGGGCCGAGCGTCTGCTGACACATCTCGAGCGTCTCCACAAAGAGCGGCTCGGCGAGCTCGTAGCGCCCCTGCCGCAGATAGCTCCCGGCGAGATTGTGCATCGACAGAAGCACATCCGGGTGCTCCGCCGCGAGCGTGCGCCGGCGCACCTCCAGCGCTTCCCGCAGGAGCGGCTCGGCGTCCTCAAAGCGCTCCAACTGGTCGTACAGCAGTCCGAGGTTGTTGATCGAGGCCACGGTCATCGGATGCTCGTCACCGAGAATCTGGCGCCGCA
>CAZZPX010000172.1:5760-6767 GCA_964655955.1 uncultured Phycisphaerales bacterium
AGGGCTTCCTCGAAGTACGGCCCGGCCTGATCGTAGCGCCCGCTCTCCTGGTAGACCCGGCCGAGGTTGTTCATGGCGGTGATGGTGTCGGGATGCGCCTCGCCGAGCAGACGCCGGCTCGCCTCGAGATTCTCGATGTACATCCGCTCCGCCTCGTCGAACGCGCCCTGATCCAGCAGGTATGAGGCGAGTGCATTGCGCGAGATGATCGAGGCGGGAGAGTCCGTGCCCAGCAGGCGCTCGCGCAGCTCGACGACCTGCGTGAGCAGCGGATAGGCGGCATCGTAGTCGCCGCTCGACTTGAGGCAGACCGCCAGGCCGTGCAGCGAAGTCAGCGTGTCGGGATGTTCGGGACCGAGCACAGCGGTACGTCGCTTGAGGGTCTGTCGATGCAGCGCGATCGCCTCGTCGTAGTTTGCCTGGTGCCAGCAGAGCGTTCCCAGGAGCCCCATCGCCGCGAGGGTCTCCGGATCGTCCTCGCCAAGTTCGCCCCGGCGCAGCTCGAGTGCGCGCAGCGTCTGCTCTTCCGCCGTGGCGTATTCGCCGAGGCCCATGTAGGTCTGGGCCATGGTCATGCGGATGGCGGCCTCGACGAGCGGCTCGCGGACGAAACGCTGCTCCATCTCGCCGGCGGCGCGATCGAGAACCTCGCGCAGCGTGATGCCGCGCTGCGGCTGGCTGAAGGGATCCGCCTGCGCCAGCAGATCGGTGGTGAGGAAGTGATTGACCGCCTGGGCGATGCGTTTCTGCCGATCGGCGGCGTTGAGCGCCTCGCTGGTGTCGGCCGCATAGGCGCGCGCCTGCACCATGCCGACACTCGTGCCGGTTGCCCCGAGCAGCAGCACGACAAAGCTCGCCGCGATGCCGCCCACCAGCCCCCGATTGCGCCGAGCGAACTTGCGTAGTTGATACAGCGAACTCGGGGGCCGGGCGACGATCGGCTCGTCGCGGAGGTAGCGGCGGATGTCCGCTGCCAGCGCTGCCGCCGACTGGTAACGACGCTGCGG
>CAZZPX010000173.1:0-6760 GCA_964655955.1 uncultured Phycisphaerales bacterium
GCGGCCCCCCGGCGTGTTCATCCTGCGCATGCGTCATGTCCTCTGCATGGATGCGACGGGCATGCACGCGCTGATGGAGTTGCACGCGAAGTGCCGCCGCGCGGGGACGCACCTCGTGCTCTCCGGAGTGCACACCCAGCCATTGCTCGCCATTTCCAGATCCGGACTTGGAGAAGTAATCGGCGCGGAGAATATCTGCCGGTCAATCGATTCGGCGGTCGAGCGGGCACGAACTCTGCTGGCGGAGTGAACGGCAAGGGAGGTGCTGGCGACCGCCGGGCGTGCCATTCGGCCGTCATGGCGGTACGCTGAGGGGATGCCCTTCGACGCGCTCTGCATCATCGGTGTCGGCCTGATCGGCGGAAGTATGGCGCAGGCGGCTCGGCGCGCCTGGCCGAATCTGCGGATCCTTGGCGCCGCGCCGCCGGCGGACCAAGAGCAGATCCGTCGCGTCTGCCCGGGCCTGAACCTGGTGACGGAATGGCAGGCTGCGGTCGAGGCGCTGACGCCTGCGTCGCAAGAGCGGGCGCTGGTGGTGCTGGCGACGCCGCCGCGTGCAGCGGTTGAGTTGCTGCCGCGGATTGCCGCGTCGACGCAGGCGGTGCTGAGCGATGTCTGCTCGGTGAAGCTGCCGATCGTGGAGGCGGCGCGGTCGATCGCACTGCCGCAGCGGTTCGTAGGTGCGCATCCGATGGCGGGCTCACAGGCGAGCGGGGCGGGCGCAGCGTCGGCGGATCTGTTTCGCGGCCGGCCCGTGGTGCTGACGCCGACCGCGACGAGCGACGCCTCCGCCGTGTCGCTGCTGCGCGAGTTCTGGACGGGGCTGGGGGCGCGGGTGCGGATGCTCGAAGCGGCGGCCCACGATCGCGCCGTCGCCCGCGCCAGCCATGCGGTGCACGTGCTCGCCGCACTTGCTGCGGGGCTGGTCGAAGACGACGAGCAGGCGCAGGCGCTGGCATCCACGGGTTACGGCGACACGACGCGCGTCGCGGCCGGCGACCCGGCCCTGTGGGCGGAGATTCTCCTTTACAACGCCGACCAGGTTCTGCCGGCGCTTGACGGCACAACGGCACGACTGGACGAGCTGCGCCGGGCGCTCGTGGAGCGCGACGGGGCAGCGCTGCGCGACCTGCTCGCCGCGGCGCAGCGCGCGCGGCAGGCGTGGGACCGTCTCGATCGCCAGCAGCGCTAGTCTCGAAGCGTTAACGCTCGTGGAGCTGCGCCTGCTCCGCGTGCGCCGTGCTCTGTTGTGCAGCCGCGGGCGGTCTACTCGCAGTTGTAGTTGCCGAGCAGTTCGCCGAGATCGCTCTGATCGACGCAGCCGCTGCCGTCGAAATCGGCGCGGGCGTCGTAGTCGTCTTCGCCAACGCAGCTTCCGTAGGCGGAGAGAAGCGCGCCGAGATCGGACTGATCGGTGTCGCCGTCCGCGTCGATGTCGCCGACGCAGCAGTCACCGTCGCCGCCGTCGTCTCGAACGATCTTGAAGACTTCGCCGTCGCCCTGGTCGACGATGTAGAGTTCGCCGTCGGCGTCTTCGCCGAAGCTGGTGATGGAGTCGATATCGAGCCCGCCGCCAGGCGCGAGTTCGGCGGTGCGATTCATGAACTCGGTGATGTTGACGCCGTCGTAGCGGAAACTCCAGATGGTGGCGGCGCAGTAATCCGCGAAGAAGTACGTACCGGCAAGGTCCGGGATGGCGCAGCCGCGATAGACGTAGCCGCCGGTGATGGAGCAGCCTTCATTGTGGCTGTACTCGTGGATCGGATCGGTGTACCCGCCGTCACAGCCGCTGGTGTTGAAGTCGTGCATGCCTTCGCGGCAGCGCCAGCCGTAGTTCACTCCGCCGGGGCTGTCGGCGGGCTCGAAGTTGACTTCCTCCCAGGCGTTCTGTCCGACGTCGGCGATCCACAGATCGCCGGTGGCGCGATCGAAGCTGTTGCGCCAAGGGTTGCGCAGGCCGTAGGCCCAGATCTCGTCGTCGCCGGTGATGCCGACGAAGGGGTTGTCTGCCGGGATGGCATAGTCGCGGGCCGGGTCGCCCGGGAAGTCGTCGCTGTTCACATCGAGGCGCAGCATCTTGCCCAGGAGATTGTCGGTGACATCCTGGCCGTTGCCGATGCCGGGCGTGTGTCCGGCGTCGTCATCGCCGCCGCCGCCGCCATCACCCGTGGCGATGTAGAGATACCCGTCCGGTCCGAAGTCCATCCAGCCGCCGTTGTGGTTCGTCTGCGGCTGATCGATGGTGAGGATGATGTCGGCGCTGCCCGCGTCAGCGAGATCGGGATCGCCCGAGACGCTATAGCGAGCGACGACGGTGTCGGAGCTGTTGTTGGTGTAGTTGATATAAAACTCGCCATTGTTCTCATAGTCGGGGTGGAAGGCGAGTCCGAGCAGGCCGCGCTCGTCAAAGTCGCTTGTTCCTCCGCCGACGATGGCGTCGATGTCAAGAAAGGGCGTTGCGAGCAGCGCTCCATTTCGGACGACGCGGATCCGGCCCCGCTTCTCCAGAATGAAGATGCGACTGCGATCGCCGGGCGCGTGCATGACACCGATCGGGCGCTCGAGCCCGCTCGCAACCCGTGTCGTGGTGAGGTCCGTCTGTGCCTGAACGATCGAGGCTCCGGCCGCGAATACTGCGAGAGCGCCGGCGAGCGCTACATCTGCTGCTTGGTGTCTCATCTTGCTCACTTCCTGTCGGGTTGAGTGTCTTCACTGACCGGCGCGATCGACCGGCTCAGCCTGGCGCGAGAATGCGCGCGAAGGCATGCCTCAACGGTAGGCCGTTCGTGGGGCGGCAGCGCGAGAATTGTCCGCGCTGCGAGAAGCGATGTTATAAGAGGATCCGTGCGTCAGGTTTCGGCTGCCGCGGCGGCAGTCGCTGCTTCATCAACGCGCATGAGCCGTCGATAGTCCTGGAAGTCGTCGTGAAGGCGCAGGAAGACGCTGTACTTCGCATTGTGGTAGGCGCGCGTGGCACCGCCCGCCGGTTCAAGGACATCGCCCGCCGAATTCATGCCAGCCATGGCGTCGAGAACAGACTCATAAGTGCGAGACGCCGTCGCACCGAGCAGCGCGGCGCCGAGCAGCACTGCCTCTGGCTCCTGCGGTAACACGATGCGGCAGCCGGTGATGTCGGCATGGGCCCGCAGGAAGACGGGATTCTTCATACCCCCGCCGCAGGCGAAGATCGTGTTGATGCGATATCCCGCCTCGTTCAGAATATCGATGATGTGCCGCGTCCCGTAGGCGATCGACTGGATCGTGGCGAGATAGAGCAGGGCGAGATCATCGAGGGTGTCGGAGAGAGGCAGGCCGCTGATCACGCCGCGCAGCGTCGAATCGGCGCGCGGCGAGCGATTGCCGTGAAAGTAGGGGAGGACGTGCAGATCGCGGGTGAGTTCCGCGCGAAAGGCGTGCCCCTGCGCCAGCGCATCAAGACGCTTGTTGAGAATCTGATAGACGGTCTTGCCTTCGCGCTCCGCCTCTTCCTCGAGTTGCGCAGCGCGAGCGTGCGAGAAGATGATGTGGTCGATGAGCGAGCCGGTCGCGGATTGCCCCCCCTCGGTGAGCCACATGCCGGGGATCATCGCGGAGAAATAGGGGCCCCAGACGCCGTCGATGAACTTGGGCTCGCGCGAAGCGGCCATGTGGCAACTCGACGTGCCGCCGATCAGCGCCAGGCGTTCCTCCAGTTCGGCGGTCGCGGGCGCCTTGCCATCGACCGCCGCTCCCAGCACGCCCAGTCCGCCGGCATGCGCGTCGATGCTGGAGACGCCCACCGCGGTGCCCTCGAGCAGTCCCAGTTCCGCCGCGGCCTTCTTGGAGAGCCCGCCGGGAATCGCCTCGCCCATCGGCCGCACGCGCTGTCCGATGCGCGCGAAGTTCTCCTCGACCAGATCCTCCAGCCCGATCGCCCGAAAGTAGCTTGGCTCCCACTTGCCGATGGTCGCAAGGTCATCCGATTCTTCGTGGCCGAGGTAGGTCCATTTGCACACGGTCGAGCAGAGCGAGCGCACCTCAACGCCTGTCGCGCGGTAGGTGAGAAAGTCGGGTAGGTCAAAGAACCTCGCCGCCCGTTTCCAGGCGCGTTTGTGATGCTCCTTGAGCCAGAGCAGCTTGGGCGTCTGCATCTCCGGCGAAATGCGGTTGCCGACGTACCTGAGCACCGCGTGGCCGATGTCGTTGATGCGCTGCGCCTGTTCGAGGGCGCGATGATCCATCCAGACGATGACGTTCTGCTCATCCTTGTCGGTCGGGCTGAGAGAGACCGGCTTGTCGTCGTCGTCGAGGGCGACGAGCGAGCAGGTCGCGTCGAAGCCGACGCCGGAGATCTGCATCGCGTCGACGCCGGCGCTGGTGACCGCGGCGCGGACGACCTGGCAGACGGCGCGCCAGATGTCGTCGCTCGACTGCTCGACGAAGTCGGCGCGGGGCCGCCAGATCTGGATCGGCTCCGTGGCGCAGGCGAGCATGTTGCCGCCAGCGTCAAAGACGCCCGCCCGGGCGCTGCCCGTGCCCACGTCGATGCCGATGAAGAGAGCGCTGGACTTCTTGCTCATGACTGCCTCCGTGTCGCCTCAGCGTACCGCGCCGATGGATGCGGCCCAACTGGAGGATTATCCGATGTCGACATGGCGCTGCGCCGGAGGCGCGAACCGCGGTCGGGGCAACTCGTGCGCCGGCGCACCGAGGCTCAGACCTCCGCTGTCTCACGTGCGACATCCAGTTCGCCGACCTCTGACTCCACCGCCTCGAGAATCGCGCCTGACTCGATCAACTCACGAATCGCCGCGATGTCGGGATAGAGCACGCGATCGTCGACGAGGGGCGGCACCTTGTCGCGGATCAGCCGGTATGCCGCGCCCGTTCCCCGGCCCGGCTTGCGGCCGTCGTGGAATTCCATCGCCTGGGCGGCGGACATCATCTCGATCGCCAGCACCTCGCGCACGTTCCTGAGGATCTCGCGGCACTTGCGCACGGCGATCGGGCCCATGCTGACGTGGTCCTCCTGGTCGGCGGAGACGCTGATCGAGTCGACCGACGCCGGGTGCGACAGAACCTTGTTCTCGCTGACCAGGGCCGCAGCGGTGTACTGGGCGACCATCAGGCCGCTGTTGAGGCCCTTGCCCTCGACAAGAAAGTCGGGCAGGCCCGAGAGCACGGGGTTGAGCAAGCGGTTTGTGTGACGCTCCGACAGGTTCGCCACCTCCGACATGGCGATGCAAAGGAAGTCGACGGCAAGTCCCACGCCCTGGCCGTGGAAGTTTCCCGCCGCGAAGTACTCGCCGGTGTCCGCGAAGAAGAGCGGGTTGTCGCAGGCGGAGTTCATCTCCGTCGTCACCACCTGACGCACATACTCCAGCGTGTCGAAGCTCGGCCCGAGGATCTGCGGCGTGCAGCGCATGGAGTAGCCGTCCTGCACCCTGCCGGTGCGGTTGGCCATGATCTCGCTGTCCGCGAAGAGGCGCAAAAGGTTCGCCGCGACCAGGTTCTGCCCCGGATGCGGCCGCACGCGATGCACAGGCGGGAAGTAGGGGCGGTCGACCGCGCGCAACGCATCGAGCGCCATGGCGCTGGCAATGACGGCGTTCTTGAGGATCTGCCCGGCGTCGTGCACGAGCAGGGCCGCACCCGCTGTCATGATCTGCGGGCCGTTGATCAGGCCCAGCCCTTCCTTGTAGGTCAGATCGGTCGGCTCGACGCCCGCCCGGCGCATTGCCTCCGCCCCGGACATCAGTTCGCCCACGTAGAACGCCCTCCCCTCGCCGATCGCGACCTCGGCGAACTGGCTCAGCGGCGAGAGATCACCGCTCGTCCCCACCGAACCCTTCTCGTTGATGAAGGGAATGACGCCCCTGTTGATCATGTTCAGGATCGTCTCGATGAGCTTCAGCCGCACGCCGGAGTATCCCTTGGCGAGGGTGTTGGCCCGCAGTGTCATCCCGGCCCGCACCACGTCCTCCGGCTGGGGGTGGCCGACACCGGCGGAGTGGCTGTAGATGATGCGGCGCTGCAGTTCCGCGCTCTGCTCGGGAGAAATACGGATGCGGGCGAATTCGCCGATGCCGGTCGTGACGCCATAGATGGCGATACCGTTCGCCACGCTCTTCTCGATCACCTGGCGCGAAGCCTGCACCGCTTGCCGAGCCGCGTCGGAAAGGGAGACCCGGGCGCCTCGGCGGGCGACCTCGACAAGCTGCTCGATGGTGAGCGAATTCCCGTCCAGCACGACGTTCATGGTCAGCCTGCCTTTCGCGAAAGCACCTGGAATTCCGGCAAGATACCCCGGCGCATCCGCCGCCGGTAGGGGATTGGAGATGCCGCGGCCCGAAATCCGTGAGATCGCTCGGCTGCGGGGTTTGACCGCCAGGAAATCGCTCGCTTGCGATGGCTATGCTGGTGGCTCACATGGTGCCGCGCAGCGACATTCCGCTCCAGATCGTCAGCGACTTTCTCCCAGCCGGAGACCAGCCAGCCGCCATCGACGAACTCGTCCGCCGCCTCGAGTCCGGCCAGCGCTCCGTGTGCCTGCTCGGGGCGACCGGCACGGGCAAGACCTTCACCATGGCCCACGTCATCCAGGCCCTGCAGCGGCCGACGCTCATCATCAGCCACAACAAGACGCTGGCAGCGCAGCTCTATGAAGAGATGCGGGCGCTCTTCGAGCACAACGCCGTCTCCTACTTCGTCTCGTATTACGACTACTACCAGCCCGAGGCGTACATCCCGCAGCGCGACATCTACATCGAGAAGGACGCGT
>CAZZPX010000174.1:0-6748 GCA_964655955.1 uncultured Phycisphaerales bacterium
ACAAGAACATCGCGTTCGAGGTGCTCGATCGCTACAAGCTGCGCACCACCAGCTTTAACGACGACATTCAGGGCACAGCGGGCGTCGCGCTGGGCGGTATCCTCGCCGCCGTCCGCTACTCCGGCCAGAAGCTCTGCGACCATCGCGTTCTTTACGACGGGGCCGGGGCGGCGGGCGTGGGCATCGGCCGGCTCGTCCGCACCGCTATGCAGCGCGAAGGCGGCGACGACGAGACCATCCGCAAAGCGCAGGCCTTCGTCGACTCGCGCGGCTTGATCTATGAGGGACGCGTCATCGCCGACCCACAGAAGCGCGAGTTCGCCATGACCAAGGCGAACCAGGAGCACTACGGCATCAAGCCCGACGCCGACGGCATCGTCACCTTCCTCGAGGCTGTGAAGAAGTTCAAGCCCACGATCCTGCTGGGCACCACTGCTATGGCGGGCCAGTTTACCGAGGAAATCGTCAAGGAGATGGCCAAGCACGTCGAGAACCCGATCATCCTCCCCTTCAGCAATCCCAACAGCAAGGCGGAAGTCACGCCGCGCGAGGCGATCGAGTGGACCGAGGGCAAGGCCATCGTCGCCACCGGCAGCCCCTTCCCGGTCGTCGAGTACAACGGCAGGCACCACGTGATCGGCCAGGGCAACAACGTCTACATCTTCCCCGGCGTCGGGCTGGGCTGCATCGTTGCGGAAGCCCGGCAGGTGACTGATTCCATGTTCTACGCCGCCGCCGAGGCACTCGCCTCCTGCGTGACGAAGGCGGACTACGAGCAAGGCTCGCTCTATCCCGACCAGAGCAAGCTGCGCGAGGTGTCGCGCAAGGTCGCCTGCGCCACGGTGCGCGAGGCGAAGGCGCTGAACCTCGGCAAGCAGATCCCCGACAACGAGATCGAGGCCATCGTCGCGGAAGCGATGTGGTATCCCGAATACGTGCAGTACGAGGCGAAGGTGAAGGAGCAGTTCGAGCGCGAGCCGGCCCTGACGTAGCGCTGCGGTCTTCTGCAACCCAGCTTCTTGAGAAAGCCCCGGAAGGCATGCGTTAACGACGACGCAGCGCCTTTCGGGGCTTTGACCTGGCTCCCTTTCCAGGAATGGGCCTGATGGGACTCGAACCCATACCTCCGTATCAGGGAGCGCGGATTTTAAGTCCGCTGCGTCTGCCAATTCCGCCACAGGCCCGGCGGTGCTGCCTAAGCATATCCGCTCGCGTCGCAGCGCCAAAGCCGCATGCGGCGTAGCAATCGTCGACCACCGGCGCTTCCCCCGCCTGTGCGGCGGCCGCCGATTATGCTCGCAGCTCGGCTCCGACGCTTTCTTCCAGCGCCTTGACGATTCTCTCCGCCTGCGGATCGACCTGTTCGTGCCGAAGCGTGCCGGCCTCGTCACGGAAGCGCAGACGCAGCGTCACGCTCTTCTTGCCGGCGGGGACCTGCTTGCCGCGGAACGTGGTGACGTAGCTGAAGTCTTCGAGAAACTCGATGTCGAGTCCTTCGACCGTCGCGGCCAGCGCCGACCAGGGCGTCTCCTCGTCGACCACGACTGAGAGGTCGCGTTCGATGTGCGGATACTGCGGCAGGGCGCGGACCTCGCCCGTCTGCGGATAGTGCGCGATGAGCGCCGCGAGACTGAGTTCCGCGGCGGCCAGGCGCGTCTTCACGCCGAACGTCGCCTGTGTCGACTGCGAGATCAGGCCGATGCTGCCGATCCTCTTGCCGCCGAGCGTGACCAGACCGTGGGAGTTCGGCTCAAAAGCGGGCAATTCAGCGGGCTCGGCGACGATCTGCGACTCGATCTTCGTCCCGGCGAGATCGCGCAGGATGAGGCTCACCGCTGTGCGCACCAGGCGCAAACCCTCCTGCGGGTCATCGGCATCGGCGAGGATGGCAAGGCGCCGTTCCTCGGCGACCTTCCCCTCGCGCTGGGCGAACGCCGCCGCCAACTCGAAGAGTCGCACCCTCTCAATGCCCGCATCCTGGTTCGCCTTTCGGCAGTGCAAGAGGCCTGACAGTACGCTCGGGCGCAGATACGGCTCGGCCTTGCGCCGCTCATCCTCGACTTTCAGAAGCTCGAGGCCGGCCGGCAGGAACGGCCGGGCGTCCTGCAGCGAGGTGAAGGAGAAGGTCACGGTCTCAAAGAACCCCAGGCCCGTGAGAATCTCGCGAATGCGCTGCTTCGCCTGCTCGGACGGCTGCGGCGAGTGCACGATCACCTGCAGCCGATCGTGTATCGGAATTGCGCCGAAACCTTCGAGGCGAGCCACTTCTTCGATCAGGTCCGCCTCGCGCTCAAGGTCCGTGCGATGCGGCGGTATCGTGCAGCGAATCGCGCCGTTCTCGAGGACCGGTTCGAGTTGCAGGCCGCGCAGATGTGCCGCCTGGCGCTCGTCGTCGATGTCTATCCCCAGCACAGCGCGGCACCGCTCACAGCGCAGCGTCACCGAGAGCGGCTGCGGCAGGGGGGCACTGGCGTCGATGAACCCAGCCTGCAGCGTCCCGCCTGTCAACTCTGCGATGAGCTGCGCGCAGCGGCGGGCGGCGTACTCCACGGTGCGCGGCTCCACGATCCGCTCGAAACGGTAGCTCGAGTCCGTCATCGTCTTCAACCGCCTAGCGCAGGTGCGCACGCTCACCGGGTCGAAGCTCGCCGCCTCAAGGAGGATGTCAACGGTCGTGTTGTCGACCTCCGTCTCCGCGCCGCCCATGACGCCGGCCAGCGCCACGGGCCTCTTGGGGTCAGCAATGACGAGCAACCCCGCGGGCAGTTCGTGTGTCACATCGTCGAGCGTGATCAGCTTCTCGCCCTGCCTGGAGCGACGGACGATGATCGCCGGCTTGCCGTCCTTCTGCGCCAGCTTCTTCATGTCGAAGACGTGCGTGGGCTGGCCCAGTTCGTGCAGGACGAAGTTGGTGACGTCGACGGCGTTGTTGATCGAGCGCTGGCCGACGGCTTCGAGGTGCCGCACCAGCCAGTCGGGGCTGGGGCCGATCATGCAGCCGGTGATGACCCAGCCGGTGTAGCGCGGGCAGCCGTGGTAGTCCTCGATCTCGACGCTGGCGTGCTCGCCGGCGACGGGGCCGGCCGTCACGACCGGCACCTCGGGGAGCGAGAGCGTCCGGCCGGTCTTGGCGGCGATCTCGCGGGCGAAGCCGACATGGCAGGCGCAGTCGCCGCGGTTGGAGGTCAGCTCGAAGTCGACGCGCAGGTCGCCGTCGGGGAGCGGGGTGGTTTCTTCGACGGGGAAACCGAGGTCGGTGAGGATGGCGCCCGCCTCCTCCGCGGTGACGGGGGCGTCGCTGGGGCTGAAGTACTCATTGAGCCAGGCAATGCTGATGTCCATAGGCCGAGAGGGTACCCGCTGGGCCGGGTCAGGTACACTGCGGCGCATGCGAGCAAGCAGCAAATCGCGTTGGCTGGTCGGCGTGCTCCTCGCCGCGTGCTTCATGTCGGGGGTGTGGCACGGAGGCTGCGGCGCGCCCGAGGCGGATCGCCAGGCGTACGTCGCCGTGCCGCCGGACTTCAGCCTGAGCGTCGTCGTCATCGGGGCCGATCGGGGGGCCGGCTGGGAGGAACTCACGCCGGCGGAGCAGGAGCGCGTGCCCCGACAACTGCTCTCAGCCCGCTTCATCGTCGAGCCGGACGGCACGCTGCGGGCGGCGACCGGGCCGGGGTGCCGCGAGGAGACCTATCCCGCGATTGTGCGGGTTTTGTCGCGGGGCCAGATGCTGGATCTGTGGCGGGCCGTGCGCAATCACGCCTTGATCGCAGCGGAGGAAACGCACGGCCTTGCCAATCCCGACAACGCCCAACCAGTCGAGGGATCGGCTCTGTACGCGATCGGCATCGTGTCGCTGGCAGATCGGATGTCGATCGGCGTTCCCGCTGAGGAGGCGTCGCGCGAGGGAGAGGGGGCGCGGACGCTGATCACGCTGCTGCGCGCGTACTCCTGGCTGGAGAACTGAGCGGCTCGCGGCTGGGGCAGTCGCCTGCCCTTTCCCGCCTACGCAGGCGAAGCCGCAGCCGACTCCTCCCGTGTTCCGCAGTTCGTTTTCTACGATGGCCCTATGAGCGACATGATTCTCGGCCTCGATCTCGGTACGACCAACTCGCTCGTCGCCATCGCGGACGAGCAGGGGCCGCGCGTTCTGAAGGGCGCGGAGGGCGAGGCCATTCTCCCTTCCGTGGTGCGCTATCTGCCGGACGGCTCCACGATCGCGGGGAAGGAAGCCCGCGCGCACGCTGTCGAGTACCCCGAGGAGACGATCTTCTCGGTGAAACGGCTCATGGGGCGCAGCCACGCCGATGTCGCCAATGATCTGGCGTACCTGCCGTACGAGGTGGTGCCTGGGGGGCAGGACACGGCGCGCGTGGCCGTGCATGGCAATGTCTACAGCCCACAGGAGATCTCCGCGGTCATCCTTAAGGGGCTCAAGGAGCGGGCGGCGGCGGCGCTGGGCGTGGAAGCGGAAGTCGTGCGCAAAGCCGTCGTCACCGTCCCCGCGTACTTCGACGACGCGCAGCGTCAGGCGACGCGCGACGCCGGTCGCATCGCCGGCCTCGAGGTCGTGCGCATCGTCAACGAGCCGACCGCAGCGGCCCTGGCGTACGGCATCGGGGAGCGGCACAGCGGCGCTGCGGAAACCATCGCCGTCTTCGACCTCGGCGGGGGGACGTTCGACATCTCCATCCTGCGCGTCACCCCGACGTCCGCGAGCGGCGAGGAATCAGCGGACGACGCCGGCCAATTCTTCCAGGTCCTCTCGACGGCGGGCGATACCCACCTCGGCGGCGATGATGTCGATCGCATGATCGTCGAACTCATCGAGCGTGAAATCAACGAGCGGTTCGGCACGGACATCAGGTTTACGGCGAGCACGCGGCAGGCCTTGCGCGCTTTCAGCGAAGCGACCAAGATCCGCCTCAGCACCGCCGAGCAGGCGCAACTGCAGATCGAGATCGGCGAAGGCCGCACCTACGAGCGGATGTTTACGCGCGACGAGCTGGAACGCATGATGCAACCGTGGCTCGAGCGGGCGTTGGCGAGTTGCCGCCGCGCCCTGCGCGATGCCGGCCTGAACTCCGGGCAGATCGAGCGGGTGGTGATGGTGGGGGGGTCGACGCGCATTCCCCTGGTGCGGCAGCGCGTGGCCGAGTTGTTTGAGACCGAGCCGTACGTCGCGCTCGATCCGGACCAGGTCGTCGCGCTCGGCGCCGCGGTGCAGGGGTCGATTCTCTCGGGGGCGCGCCGCGACATGCTGCTGCTGGACGTGATACCGCTGTCGCTGGGGATCGAGACGATGGGCGGAGCCGTGGCGAAGCTGATCGTGCGCAATACGACGGTGCCCACGCGCGCGACGGAGAAGTTCTCCACCGCCGTCGACGGCCAGACGAGCGTCAAGATCAACGTTCTCCAGGGCGAGCGCGAGCTGGTCGCGGACTGCCGCTCGCTCGGCGAGTTTCACCTGACGGGCCTGCCGGCCATGCCGGCGGGCATCCCGCAACTCCAGGTCGAGTTTCTCGTGGACGCGAACGGAATCCTGAACGTCTCGGCCGTCGAGAAGCGCAGCGGCAAACGCGCGGGCATTCAGATCGTGCCGAACCACGGCCTGACGCAGCAGGAAGTCGAGCGCATGGAGGCGGAATCGTATGAATTCGCGCGCGAGGACATGCACAGGCATCGCGTGATTGACCTCATCACCAACGCCAGGCTCGACATCAAGTGGATCACCGAGCGCGTGGAGAAGCTTGCCGATCGGCTGAACGCCGAGTACCGCGCGGCGCTCGAGCAGAAGATCGCGGCGCTGCGGAGCTTCATCGAGCGCGGGAGCAGCGACCCCATGAGCGTCGACGCCGACGCCTTCTACGCCGCGAAACAGAGCCTGGATGAAGCGTCCGTCCGCCTGCACGAGATCAGCATTGCCGAGAGCCTCCGCAGCGGTTCATGACGTGCGGGATCCCTCGGTGGTCTGCGCACCGTTGCAAGCGCGCGGCCTTCAGGCGACGATCTCGAGGACCTCGAAGCGCTTGGTGCCCTTGGGCGTGTCGACGCGGATCGTCTCCCCGACACGCGCCTTCAGGAGCGATTCGCCCATGGGCGAACCGGCGCTGACTTCCATGTAGTCGGCGTCGAAATTCCCGGTCACCTCGCCCACCAGCTTGTAGAGATCCACATCGTCGTTGTCGACTTCGCGCAGGCGCACGGTGGCGCCGAGGAAGACGACATCGTCCGGCCGCTCCATGTCGTCGGCTATGACGGCCGTCTTGAGGCGCTCCTCGATGCGACGAATCTCCGCCTCGTTGAGGCCCTGGTCCTCCCGAGCGGCGTGGTAGTCGGCGTTTTCCTTGAGATCACCCAGGGCGCGGGCCTCCGCGATGCGGTTGGAGAGTTCGGGACGCTTGGCGGTCAACTCCGCCAGCCGGTCCTCCAGTCGCGCCTTGTCGTCCTTGGTGATGTACTCCATGGGATCTCCTGCGATAGCGGTCCTGCTTGCCCGGTGGGGGCGAGGGCAAAGCGGAAGAGTGTAATCGGCGCGCGGCCGCGATTCCAGTGTTCACGCTCCCAGCGGCCAGCGACTGCGCGCCACCGCGCCGAGCGCGAGCAGCAGCAGCCCCGCGCAGCCAACCGCCCCGGCGAGTTCCAGGACGTAGCCGGGCCACGCGGCGCTGGCGCTGTGCAGGCGCCAGGTGGCGGCGAGCGGTGAGGCATACGTCAGCCAGGGCGGCGCATGAGGCAGGGCGTGGGAGGC
>CAZZPX010000175.1:0-4996 GCA_964655955.1 uncultured Phycisphaerales bacterium
GGAGCAACCGCTTGTCCGCACCCCCGTCGCGGCCTAGGATGTTCGCACTGCGTACGGGCTCTTGAGCCCGGGAGTTGTTTGACCGATGAGTTGCCAGCCATGACCGCCTTCCCGCTCAGCCCGACGCCGGCCGATGGTGCTGACGGGATCGTGCAGCCCGGCGACGCCTTCTCGGGACTGCACGCCAAGGTGCTTGTCCTCAACAAGCTCTACATGGCGCTGCGCGTCGTCTCGGCGCGGCGAGCTTTCACGATGCTCTGTCGCGGGATGGCTGAGGTCATCAACGTGGAGGATGGCCGGTACATCTCCTATGACTTCGCCACCTGGAGCGAGATCAGCGAACTGCGGCGTCAATTCGAAGCCAGCGACTACGACTGGGTGCGTACGGTTCGCTTCGACCTCGCCGTGCCCAAGATCATTCGCCTGCTCGGCTACGATCGCCTGCCGCGCCAGCAGGTCAAGCTGAACCGCCGCAACATCTACGCGCGCGACCGCAATCGCTGCCAGTATTGCGGCAGGCACTTCCCCACGAGCGAACTCTCCATCGATCATGTGATCCCCCGCTCGCAAGGCGGGCCGCACGTTTGGGAGAACGTCGTCTGCGCCTGCACGAAGTGCAACGCGCGCAAGGGCGGCCGCACGCCCGACCAGGCGCACATGACGCTCACGCGCCAGCCGGTGCGGCCGCGGCGCAATCCGGCGGTGCAGCTGCGCCTGGGCCAGGACAAGTACTCCAGTTGGAAGACGTTCCTCGACAGCGCCTACTGGTCGGTGGAGTTGAAGTGACGCGGGTGCTTTTTCCCGCGCAAGCCGCGCAACGGTCAGCGCATGTCGTGGCGCACCACCCGGCCTTCACAGACGAAGATCACATCTTCGGCGATGTTCGTGGCGATGTCAGCGATGCGCTCCAACTTGCGCGTGATCGAGAGGACGTTGATGGCAGCGTCCGTGTATTCGACGTGGGCGGGGATCGTCTTGTTGGCCCAGGCGAAGACTTCCTTCTGGAGGGCATCGACGCGGGCATCGTCCTGGCGAATGCGCCGGGCCGCCTGCGGCGACTCGTCCGCCAGCGCGCTGATCGAATCACGCAGCATGGCGTGAGCGCTGCTCGCCATCTCGTGCAGCGAGTCCGGCAGCGCACCGATCTCAAGCCCATCCAGGGCCAGCACACGCTTGGTCAGGCTGGCGGCAAGATCCGCCACTCGCTCCAGTTCGTTGTTGATTCGCATCACCGCCAGCACGAAGCGCAAATCGCCGGCAAGAGGCTGGCACAGCGCCAGCACCCGCAGGCAGTCGGCCTCCAGGTCAAGCTCCATGCGGTCGATCTCGGCGTCGCCCTGGGAGACGGTCTGAGCCTCGGCGGCGCTGCGCTGCTCGAGCGACTCGATCGCCTGGCGCACGCGCTGCTCGACGGTAGCGGCCATGGTCAGGATGCCTCGGCGCAGCAATGTGAGTTCCTTGATCAGATCGACCGGCATGGTGCGTTCCTTTCGGAGCAGTGCGGGTGACGCTTCACCCGGGCGCAAGCCGGGGACTGTAGAGCCAGCCGCTTGCGTGTGCAAGACAAAAGAGAACCGACCGGCCGCAAAGGGCCGGTCGGTGTGTCGTCCGTCGCAGAACTATTGCAGCACCACAAGGGTCGCGACGGGCGGATGGGTCGAATCAGATACGCTTAGTAGAGCAACTGGAACTGCGTCCGGAAGACGATCTGGCCGTCCTGGTCGCTGGGATCGGTGCGCCAGGCGACGCCGGAGGAGGACCAGGGGCTGGCGACTTCGTTGATGCCGTAGCCGAGGTCGGTGGTCCACTTGGCGTTGTGGCCGTGCATGTAGTAGTTGACGCCGGCCGTAAAGACGCTCAGATCC
Source organism: uncultured Phycisphaerales bacterium (assembly GCA_964655955.1). Taxonomy (GTDB): domain Bacteria; phylum Planctomycetota; class Phycisphaerae; order Phycisphaerales; family JAGLTS01; genus CAZZPX01. The sequence continues at coordinate 1,866 of CAZZPX010000175.1, forward strand.
TCGACGCTGGAGACATCGTAGTCGCCGAACTCGTAGCGGCCGAAGAGTTCAACATCCTCGGTGACGTACACACCGCCCTGGATGGTGAAGCCGTACGGCGACATGTCGCTCGAAAGGGTGTTGTCGACGTCGCGGTAGACGAACGAGCCGAAGAGGTTGGCGCCGCCGAACTCGAGGGAGGCGTCACAGGTGAAGGCGAAGAAGTCCATCTCGTCGTCGGAGGGATCGTCATCATCGACACCGTCGCCGTCGGCATCGACGAACATGCCGTCGCCCGTGCCGCGCTCCGCCTTCTGGTAATGAACGGCAGCGCCGAAGAGGGCGGCGAAGCCTTCATCGTCCATGGGGCTGGTGAAGTCCTTGAAGCGGCCCCAGTCGCCGCTGTCCACCAACACTTCGGCGCGGGCGGTGACGCCGAAGTCCACGTCCTCGGCGAGGGCGGCAACGTTGTCGCCGCCGAAGCCGTCGTTGAACATACCCATGACGCGGAACTGATCGGTCTCATAGGTCAGCTCGATGCCCTGGGTGAAGTCCTGGTTGAACTCCTCGTTGACCAGCGAGCGGTCGACCGCAAGCTGGGCGGAGCTGGAGACGAGTTCTTCGCGCATGAAGGGGGCCTTGAACTGGCCGAACTTGAGGGTAAAGCCGTCTGCGATCTCGCGCTCGACAAACGCGTCCTCAAGCAGGAACTCGCCGCCGGAGCGCTCAAATGCGCCGGTGACGCCGAATCCCCAGTCGTCGTAGATGTGACCCTTGAGCTTGAGCTTCATGCGGCGTACTTCGAAGCCGTTGCGGACATCGTCGACGGAGTCGTCGTCGATGTAGCTCAAGGCGTGACGGAACTGAAGCTGGGCGTTGTGCTGGAGCTTGAAGCTCCCGTCTTCACTGCTGATGAAGAACCCCTTGTTGTACCCGGCGCTGCCACCCTGGAAGAAGGAGGCGCGAGCGATCGCGGGGTCGCCAGCCGCCTCGGCGGTCAGGCGCTGAAGTTCTTCGTGCTGGCGGTCGTTCAGATTGCGATCACCGATCGCCTCCCGAAGCGCCGCGTTCTCGGATTCCATTTCCGCAAGGCGAGCCCGAAGCTGAGCCGCTTCGTCGGTGCTTCCTTGCGCCAGCATGGGCAGAGCGATCACGGCGCCTGCCATTGCACTCAGGCGGACAATGCGTGTATCCATCGCGATGGTTCTCCATGTCCAAACGTGTATGTGGTGCTGATCCGAACGCTGGCAAGATCCTGACTTTAAGTTCAGATTTGGTCAAGACCGGATCAAGAATGCGCTGGAGAATTCGTTGTATCTTGCTCTCCAATTTTCCCCGTAACGGGGGAGGCCAGGATCAGACGGAACGTCGACCCCTGCCCGAGGCGGCTCTCCACCTCCACCCGGCCCTGGTGCACGTTCATGATGTGCTTCACGATGGCCAGGCCCAGCCCGGTGCCGCCCGCTGCCCGACTCCGGGCCTTGTCCACCCGGTAGAACCGCTCGAAGAGGCGGGGCAGGTGCTCAGCCGCGATCCCAACCCCTTCGTCCGACACGCTGATCTGGATCAGTCCGTCGGCCCGCCTCTGGCCGGCGATGCGGATCGTCGTTTCCGCCGGGCTGTAGGCGATGGCGTTGGAAAGCAGGTTGCTCAACGCCTGTTCGAGCATCTGCGGCTGGCCGCTGACCATCAGGTCGGTCGGCACAATGCACTCGATGCGGATGCCCTGCCGCGCCGCCGCCGCCCCGTATTGCCCCAGTGCCCCCGAGACGAGCGTCTGCACTGCGACCGTCTGCCGTTCGAGCGACTCGCGGGCGCGCGGCTCCTCCAGCCGCGCCAGGGCCAGCGTGTCCTCGACGATCGCCTTGAGCCGGCTGCTGTTGTTGCGGATGATCTCGAGGAATCGCCGCGCCTGCGCGGGGTCGTCCAGTCCCACATCCAGCAGCGTCTCGACGTAGCCCTGTATGTTGGTGATCGGCGTGCGCAGCTCGTGGGAAACGGCCGCGCCGAAGTCGCTGCGCAACCGCTCCAGCCGACGCAGGTGCGTGACGTCGTCGAGAAGCAGCAGCAGGCCGACGGGTTCGTCGGCGGCGTTGCGGAGCGTCTGATACGTCGCCTGGACGATCATCTGCTCCTCGCGATCGAGCGTGAACTCCGCCCGTCGCGTCGCCTGGCCGGTCATCGCGTCGCGCACGTAGCGATGCAGGGCCGGCTCGCGGAGGACCTCCTGGAGCAGCCGCCCGGACGAAGCCGCCGCGTCCAGCTTCAGCAATTGCTCACCCGCGCGATTCATGTTGATGATGCGCTGTTCCAGGTCGAGCGCCAGCACGCCCGTTCCCATCGACTGGAGAATCGCCTGCAATTCCGCCTGCTTTGATTGCAACTGCGAGACGCTCCGGTTCAGCCCCAATGCCATGCGGTTCAGCTCTCTGGAGAGCCCCACGAGTTCCGCCGCGGTCGGCTGGATGATGCGATGTTCGAGATCGCCGTCGGCGAAGCGCCGAGCGCTGCGCTCGAGCCGCGCCACGATCGAACCGTAGTACTGGGCGATGGCGCCGACGCAGACCAGGGTGAGGGCGACGGAGACGGCGCCGGCGATGAGCAGCGTGCGCAGCAGCCGCGCCTGCCCTCCGTGGATCCGCGACACGGGATAGGCGAGCCGCAGCGCGCCAATGTCGCCCGCAAGCGCAAGGCGGCGGGCATGATACAGCGTTTCGTTGTTGAGGCGCGGGCTGCTGCGCACGTCGTTGCCGATGCCGACCGCCAGGGCCGCCTCGATTTCAGGCTGGCCGAGCGCTGCTCCGAGGTCCTGTCCCGCGAGCGCCGAGTCTATGAGTGTTCGGGCAGCGCCGTCGACGATGGTGAGGCGCAAGTCGTGCGCCCGGCTGTCCGCCACGACCTGGGCCCGCAGGGGCGCAAGATCCTGCGGGTTGTACAGGCGTTCATAATCCCGCGCCAGGTCCATTGCCAGGTGCTCGGCCGCGACCTCCGCCTGTTGCCGGCTCAGACGCTGCAGTTCAGCGACGGCGGCCCAGCAGAGCGCGGTGATCCCCACGACCTGCAAAGCGATCAGGGCGAGGCTCAGTTGTCCAAGCAGCGTCCGGGGGCGGAGGCGGATCATGCATCCTCGTCTTCTTCCGCAGTCGACTCGT
>CAZZPX010000175.1:5006-6735 GCA_964655955.1 uncultured Phycisphaerales bacterium
ATACCCTACGCCCCGGACGGTATTTATCAAGCGGCCGAAGTCCCCCAGTTTGCGACGAATCGCCGTCACGTGCACGTCCACGGTGCGGCTGGAGAGCACGATCGTGTCCCCGTGCACCGCCGCCGTGATCTGGTCACGCGTGCGCACGAACCCCGGCCGGCTGGCAAGGCACTGCAGAATCCCGAACTCCGTGCGGGTCAGATCGACGGTCTTGCCCCCCGCCGTGACCGTGTGCCGATCCACATCCACGATCACCCGGCCGCCGGCGATGCTGAGGCGCTTGCCCGCATCGTCGGCGGGCTGCGAGGCAGCGGCCTCCTGGCGCCGCAGGATGTTCTTCATCCGCGCCATGAGGATCTTGGGGCTGAAGGGCTTGGTCACGTAGTCGTCCGCCCCGAGTTCCAAACCCGCCACGATGTCGGACTCCTCGCCCTTGGCCGACACGATCAGGATCGGGATGTTTCGCGTCGACTCCTCCCACTTCATCCGCCGGCACACTTCCAGCCCGTCGAGGTCCGGCAGCATGAGATCGAGAATGACCAGGCGCGGCAACTCCTCGCGGATCTTCACAAGCGCGGTCTTCCCCGAGAGCACGACGTCGGCGCTGTACCCCTCACGCGTGACGTGAAACCGGATCAATTCCGCAATGTCGGGCTCATCTTCGACGATCAGAATCACAGGCTCGGACACGATCGGTCTCCAGAGATCGCTCCCAGGGATCGCAGACGGCCCGCATGATAGCCGCGGAGTGTTAATGTGTTGTAAAGGCGGCGGGCGCGGCCGGAAGCGCTGCTGGGCGGCCTCAGAAGACGATCTGCCACTGTGCCCGCAGGAAGAACTGCCGGTCCGCATCCGGGGCGTCGACCTCCAGCGCCACGCGGTCCGAGGCAATCGCAGCCGGCACCGCGTCCGTGGTGAAGCCGCCGTCCACCGTAATCTTGTGGGCATTACCCGCGAGATAGCGGATGAAGCCGAACGTGGCGATGCCGACTTCATTGACGCCCTGCAGGTCGATGTGCTCGTACCGCCCGATCAACTCGAGATCCTCGGTCAGGTAGAACCCCGACTGCACGAGATAGGTGTAATCATCGCTGTCAGCGGGGCTTGTGCCCTCCGGATGAACGTGCCGGCCCGTGACCGCGCCGAACAGGCTGAGGCCGGGCCACTCGAGCTGGCTGTCCACGGTCCAGATCACCAGATTCGGGGTGGGGGCAGCCGCGGTGGCCCCGACGCTGCCTGGCGTCGCGCCGTCGCCGACATCGCCCTCCTGCCAGTACACGCCCCCGCCAACCGTCGCGCCGAATCGGGTCTGGGGGCTGGCGGTGAAGTCGTCGAACTGCTTCCACTCGCCCGCCAGCTTCCATTCTCCGCGCGCCATTAGGCCGACCTCGCTCAGGTCGCTGTTCCAGTCGGTGTTCTTGCCGCCCGGCCCCTCGATGACGCCCGCGTTCACCAGCAGCGCCTCATCGCGGTACTGCAGCATCACGCCTTGCGTGCGCTCCGGATTGAACAGTCCCATCGTCGAGGAGAGCTCGACCATGAGCTGATTCGGCACGGGAATGGTCAGCTCGTTGAGCAGCGGCATGGGGAACTGGCCCGCAGTCACACACCACGCCTCAGCGATGTGGTAGGTGAAGTTGGCGTCCGCGAGCGTGAGCCGACCGCTCGGGCCGAAATCCGGCATGATGAAGTAATCAAGGTTCTCCAGCACCCGACCAGTGAGGTAGAG
>CAZZPX010000176.1:0-6724 GCA_964655955.1 uncultured Phycisphaerales bacterium
AATTCCACACGGCGTGAAGTGAGATAGACCTGCTTGGTCGTCGCGAGGCGGCCGATCGTGAAGTCGAAATCGATCGACTCGGTCTCCAGAATCGCGGTGGGCCGGGAGGCGGGCGCATCGTCGCGGACGTGGCCTTCGTAGATTCTGACCACGACACCACCGGCGAAGGTGCCGGTCTCTGGCGTCTGGGCGTTGGCGGGGCGATGCACATCCGCGGTGGCGGCCTCGACGTAAACTGTCTCACCGCCCTCGAGATAGAACCGCGCCTTGGGTCGGGTGACGTGGAAGCGCCCTGCCTCCAGGGGATCGAGACTCTCCCAGGCGAACTCCTGCACGATCTCGCCGCGCTCGTTCTGGCTGGTCCAGTTCATCCTGCCGCTGGCGTAGCCGAGCGGATCATCCGGATCGCGGCCGGCCTCCGCGAGGTCGATCGGCTCGATGTCGGGAGGCGGCGGAGGCGGCGCGCTGCCCGCGCCGGCACCCGGTCTCTGTGCCATCACAACGATGACGATGACGACAGCGACAGCCGCGGTAAGCACGCTCAATATCAGGCCGACGAGGCGGAGCGACGCCCCGCGCCGCCGCGCGCTGTGGTGGTGCTCGCTGAAGATTCGGTCTCTCATTGCCTCTCGTACTCCGCCTCGAGGGCTTCCAGTTCGCCCGCCTCGCGCAGCAGGTGTTCCACCGCCTCGCGCACCGCCCCGCAGCCGCCCGGCACCTGCGTCACGTACGCCGCCGCCTGCTGCACCCGCAGGGGCGCGTCGGCGACAGTGATGGGATAGCCGACGCTTTGCAGCAACGCCAGGTCCGGCAGATCGTCGCCGATATGCGCCGCCTGCTCCGCCGCCACGCCCGTGCGCTCGAGCACGGTCTGCAATGCAGCCACCTTGTCGCGGCAGCCCTGGAAGAGGAGGTCGATCTTCAGTTCCGCGGCCCGATGCTGCACGACGCGGCTCTCCCGACCCGTGATGATCGCCAGGTGCCTGCCGCTGCGCCGCCACATGACGAGGCCGGCGCCGTCGCGCACGTGGAACCGCTTCGTCTCCACACCCATGTCGTCGATGTGAATGAGCCCGTCGGTGAGGACGCCGTCCACATCCAGCGTCAGCAGGCGAACTGTCTCCGGGCGGGCGCGGGTCACTCTTCGATCACCTTCAGCGCCACGAGGTCCTGCACGTCGAGCAGACCGATCGGCCTGTCATCCTCATCGACGACGGGAATCTCGTCCTGCCGACGACGACGCACGAGCTGCACCGCATCGCGCACCAGGGCGGTGTTCGCCAGGCGCTGCGGGTTGCGAGTCATCACGGCGCTCAACTTCTGACTGAGCGCCGCAGCCCCCCCGTCGAGGACGAGGCGGCGCAGGTCGCCGTCGGTGAAGATGCCGCTCAGTTTGCCCTCGCCGTCCACGATGAGCATCGCGCCTGGCCGACGCGGCGCTTCGGCTTCGCGCAAGGCCTCGCCAATGGTCAGCCCTTCGTGCACGACGGGCAGGCGCCGCTCCTCATCGCCGACGCGAAACCGCAGGATCTGCGTAATCGGCCGCAAGCCCGCCCCCAGCGTGCCGCCAGGGTGCAGCTTGTGGAAGTCGTCCGCGTCGAAGTTCCGTCGCCGGCTCACCGCGAGGGCGAGGGCGTCGCCCAGCGCCAGCATCGCTGTGGTGCTGCTCGTCGGGGCGAGCGCGAGGGGGCACGCCTCGGCGATCTCTCCGACCGCCAGGTGCACCTCGCAGATGTGCGCCAGCCTGCTCTTGTCGCTGCACGATATGCCGATGACGGGGATCCTGTCCGGCTGCAGCAGCGAGGCGAGCGTCAGCAGTTCCTCCGTCCCGCCGCTGTAGCTGAGGGCGAGGACCACATCGCCGCGCCGCACCCGCCCCAGATCCCCGTGTACCGCCTCGGAGGGGTGCAGGAAGTGGCTGGGCTGGCCGAGACTGGCCATGGTGGCGCTGATCTTCTGGGCGATCAGGCCGCTCTTGCCCATGCCGGTCGCGATGAGGTTGCCCTCACAGGCCGCGATGAGCCCCACTGCCTCATGCATCGAGGGCCCGAGCACCGCGACGATCCGCTGAATCGCGGCACTCTCAGCCCGCAGGACTTCCTCGATGAAGGCCCGTTCCGCAGCCAGATCCACCTTTTCCAGAGCTGCCGCCTGCATGGCCGACAAGGATACCAGGGGTCGCCAGCGGCGACAGAAGCAGAGAGTTGAAAGTAGAGAATGGAGAGGCGTGGTGCGACGCCTCCAAGGCCCTAGTCCCCTCGTCGCCTCGTCGTCCCTTCCTGCTACGATCCCTGGACGCCCATGCCTTCCACCCCGCGCACAGACCAGTACACAGTCCGCCTCAGCAACTTCGAGGGGCCGCTCGATCTGCTGCTCTACCTCATCCGCCGGGCCGAGTTGGAGATTACCGACATCCCCATCGCCGTGATCACGGAACAGTACCTGGGGTTTCTTGAAGAGATTGACCAGGTGGATGTCGAGGTCGCAGCCGAATTCCTCCTCATGGCGGCGACGCTGGTCGAGATCAAGTCGCGGGTGCTCCAGCCGCCCGGCGAGAGGAGCGAGGGCGAGGAAGGCGAGAGCCTCTCGGCCGAGGAGCTTGCCGACCCGCGCAGCGAGCTGATCCAGCAGCTTCTCGCTTACAAGAAATATCGTGACGCCGCCGCCCGGCTCGACGAGCGACGGGCCTCGTGGGAGGATCGTTTTCCCATCAGCGCCCGGGCCACCGACGAGGAGAGACTTGCCGACGCGCGCGAGCGCATGGTGGATTTCGAACTGGAAGACCTGCACGTAATGGATCTCTTCGAGGCGTTCCAGAGCGTCATCGAAGCGGTGGATCCCACGCGCGCGGGAGCCCACCAGGTCCAGTTCGACGAGACCCCCATCGAACTGCATCGCGCTGACCTGCTCGATCAACTCGAGCGCGCGGGCCGGCCCATGCAGTTCCGCGAGGTGTTCAAGGGCCGTACCCGCAGCGAAATGATCGGGCTGTTCCTGGCGCTGCTCGATCTCGTCAAGGATCGGCGGATCATCGTCCGGCAGGAAGATGACGAGACGATCGTCGTGGAGCGGAATGTCGACCCGGAGGAAGGGGAGTCGGGAAGCTAGCGGGCAAGCCTGCGGGGCAGCGTGAAGCGACCGATCCGGGAGGCGGCGCGACCCGGTAGGCTGGGAGGATGGGCGCAAAGTACGACATCCTGGCGATCGACCTCGACGGAACGCTCTTCGATTCGCGCGGCACGCCGCCGCGGCAGAACCTCGAGGCGATCGAGCGGGCCCGCGACGCCGGGCTGCGGGTGATCATCTGCACCAGCCGGGGCCTGCGCGAGGCGCAGCAGGCGGTGGAGGCGGTGCGACCGGCCGATCCAATGGTCGTGGCGGGCGGGGCGATGTGCGTCGATCCGCAATCCGGCGACACCCTGCAGCGCAGCGTGGTGGATGCAGGCGTCATCCGGGAGGTGAGCGTCCTGCTCATGGAACTGGGGCATCGGGTGCTGCTTCTCAAGGACCCGCAGGCCGCGGGCTACGACTACCTGGCGGTGGGAGATGCCCCCATGCACCCGGCGACGAGTTGGTGGTTCGAGAAGATGCACATGCGCGTGCGCGAGGTGCCGCTGCCCGATGACGATCCGCACCCGGAGCACACGGTGCGTGCAGGGATCGTCACCACGCCGCGCACCATGCTGCAAACGGCCCTGCGGATCCGCGAGACGCTGGGAGAGCGGGCACTGATTCAGCATTTCCCCGCGGTGAGCGGGGACGCGGCGGGCGGGTTGGACCGTGCGATCGAGATACTGGAACTCTTTGATTCGAAGGTGAGCAAGTGGAGCGGCCTGTCGTGGCTCGCGGCGCGGGAGGGAATCGCAGCGGAACGGGTTGCGGCGATTGGCGATGAGATCAACGACCTGGAGATGATCAGGCGGGCGGGGCTGGGCGTGGCGATGGGCAACGCCGCCGACGCCGTGCGCGAGGCGGCGGACGTCGTGACGCTGGCCAACGACCAGTTCGGCGTGGCGCACGCCATCGAACGGATCCTTACCGGGCAATGGTGAGCGCGGAAACGGGGGAATTCCCCGGCACGCCAGCCGAGACGCGGTAGGATTGGACTGTGTACGGGGTGTCCAATGGACTCGACCAGACAGCCACGGATGATGGCGAGGAGAAAGAGATGAAGAGCAGGCACATGATGACATCGACCGTCGTCGCAGCGGTTCTCGGCAGCGCTGCGGCTGTATTCGGGCAGTCCGCCACCAAGCAGGTCTTTGTCTGCAACAACGTATCGGACGAGATCAGCTCGTTCCGGTTCTTCGACGACGGCTCGGTCGAATTCGTAGGCAACTACGCCGTCTCGGACGGGCCGCTGGCCCTGGCAGTGAATCCCTCGGGGACGCACCTGGCGGTGACGCACGGCACGCAGAACGACGTCTTCGAATACGTCACCTTCCTGGCGGTCGCCCCCGACGGATCGCTGACCAATCTGGGCACGGACCAGGTGCCCAATGCGCCGCTCGGCGTCGCCTGGGTCACCGACGACGTCGTCGCGATCACCAAGACCGAATACGGTGGCGACAACCGCGTCAACGTCTACCAAGTCGACTTCGAATTGGCGACGATCACCCAGATCGACTCCGAGCAGACCGGGCAGTTCTGCGTCTACGTGATTCGCTCGCACGACGACAGCTTTCTCATCGCCAACAACTCGGCGGGCGGCAACTCGCTCTATAAGTTCGACATCAACCCTGACGGCACGCTGGATCTGAACGATCAGCAGCCGACCGGCGTCTATCCTCTTGATCCGGCTTTGACGCATGACGACAGCAAGGTCTACGCGGGCGGCGGCATCAGCGGCAGCGGCCACGACGTCATCGGATACTCGATCGATGGCGATGCGGGCTTCCAGATTCTGCCCGGCTCACCGTATGACTCGCAGGGCAGTTCGCCCGCCTACCTCGCGGCGACCAGCGATGATGCGTATCTCGTCGTCGGACACGGTTCGGACGCGACGGTGCGCACCTTCACAATCGAGGCGGACGGATCCCTGAGCCCGACCGGCTTCATGTTCGACATCGGCCTGCAGGGGACGATCGGCGACATTCAGCCGCTCCTCGAGTACATCCTCATTACGGACGAGTCGACGGCCATCGACGGCATCGCCGGGTTGTACGTCTTCCGCGTCGAGACGGCCGGGACGTTCACCCAGGTGGGGCCCGTGCACAATGTGGGCGGTGTGCGGCCGGAAGCCATTGCGACCTGGATCCCGACGGCTCCCGCATGTGTGGGTGATCTCGACGGCGACGGCGACACCGACCAGGGCGACCTGGGACAGTTGCTCGCGGCGTACGGTGAGGACGGCGGCGGCGATCTCGACGGTGACGGCGACACCGACCAGGCGGATCTCGGCGTGCTCCTCGGCGATTACGGATGCGAGGGATGACGGCGGCACAAGAACGCGCAGCCGCAGGCGGACGACCCCGTTCCCACAGATCGTCAGTCCCCCAACTCGACTACGTCACCACCGGATCGAACCCCAACGCTCGCCGCAGGTCCGTGAGTTGCCCGGCGTGAATCATATTGTGACACGTGACGCGGCCAATGAGTTCCACGAGCGTCAGGCTCCAGGGACCGAGTGTGAATGTCTCATTGAGGCGGCCGTCGTCGATCCGCGCGGCGGCGCGTTCGAGACGCTGCATCGCTGACTTGAAGATCTCCCGCCCGCGCTCGAGCGGCGGGTAGAGCGCCGGATCATCCACGGGTCTCGAGCCGAAGCAGATCGTTTCGGTGTTGTAGCGTAAGGGCGGCGACTCGCGATCGCGTCCGACGAGGAAGTGCTCCTCGCTCATCTCGCCGCCGTCCAGCGCGCACGCCACCTGCTCGACGACGAGCGCGATGTGCCCCAGCGTCCAGGCGACGTGATTGGGCAGGTCCGGGGCCTGCTCGGTGCGATTCTCCTCGGTGAATCCCTGGAGAAACCGCTCGAAGGAGTTGTAGCACGCCCGCACGAGTTGCGCCAGAATCTCCTGCTGCGTCTTCACCGGTCTGCTCCTTCACCTGCGCCGACGCCTGCCTCGCGCTTGAGTTGCCCGCAGGCGGCGGCGATATCGCGTCCCCGGCTGGCGCGGATGTGCGCCTTGACGCCCGCACCCTGCAGCAGCTTCTGGAAGCGATGCACGTCGCTGGTCATCGGCCGCTGGTACGGCAGATCGGGCACCTCGTTGTAGCGTATCAAATTAACATTCGCCCGCAATGTGCGCGCGATTGACCCGAGCTGTTTCGCCTGCTCGGGGCGATCGTTGACGTTGCGCATCAATGTATACTCGAGTGTGATCTCCCGACCCGTGCGCTCGAAGTAGTAGCGGCAGGCGGCGAGCAACTCGTCGATCGTCGCGTACTCGGCCCAGGGAATGAGTTCTCGGCGCAACTCGTCCGTCGCGGCGTGCAGGCTCAGGGCCAGCGTCACCTGCAGGTCCAACTCATCGGCGAGCCGGCGAATCGCGGTGGGCAACCCCACCGTCGAGATCGTGATCCGCCGCGCCCCGATGTTCAGGCCCTGCGGCGAGACAAGCGTGCGGACCGCCTGCACCACCGGCTTGAAGTTCGCCAGCGGCTCGCCCATGCCCATGAAGACGACATTGCTGATGCGCTCGCCAGCGTGCTGCTGCAGGAGCAGGACCTGCTCGACGATGCGCCCGGCACTGAGGTTGCCGCCCAGCCCGTCGAGGCCCGA
>CAZZPX010000177.1:0-6684 GCA_964655955.1 uncultured Phycisphaerales bacterium
CGCAAGCCGAGTTCGCCGCCATGAGGCGGGCCGCGCGCAACGCCGCTGATGAACAGCTCGATGATCTGCTCTCCGAGTTGGAGCGCACGCAGGCCGCAGCACGACAGAAGCTGGCGGAGTTGGAAGAAGCGGGCGAAGCGGCGAGCGACAGCGCCAGAGCCGAACTCGATCAACTCATGGGCGAGATCGCGGATCTCATGCAGCGAGCGACAGCCCGTATGCAGGAGCTCGACATTCCCGCGCCCGGCCAGGAAGGCGGCGGAGGTTGAGCGACAGCGCGCTTGCCGGGGGAAGCTACGACGCGCTGCTGGCGCAGGCGCGTGCGATGTTCGAGCGCGAACGCCATCGGATCGCCAACAGCGCCAACTTCGCAGCGCTCGTCTATCACGGCCTGCCCGACTTGAACTGGGCCGGGTTTTATTTCCTGGAAGGCGACCAGCTCGTGCTCGGCCCGTTCTGCGGCAAGCCCGCCTGCGTACGCATCGCGCTGGGCAAGGGCGTGTGCGGCACGGCGGCGCGCGAGAAGCGCACGATTGTCGTCAAGGATGTGCATGCGTTCCCGGGCCACATCGCCTGCGACGCGGCGTCGGCGAGCGAGATCGTCGTGCCGCTGGTGAAGGATAGAAGACTGCTGGGCGTCTTCGACGTCGACAGCCCGGTGCAGGGGCGCTTCGGCGAGGTGGACAGGCAGGGCATGGAAGCGCTCGTCGCGGCCCTGCTCGAACGCACGGCGTTCTGAGGCGCGGATGAGGTTCGATTCGTTGCGCGCAGGACGCACGTTGCGCCTGCGGGGCGCCCGGGGGTATCGGTGCAACCAGCCGCGCTATTGCCGCCGTGTGCCCGCAAGCTGATTCGTTCGCAGCAAGCCGCGGACCGGGGCGTCACTCCCCAGCCGCGCGCAGGCCAGAAAACCGTACCTGTCCCGGTTTGTGGGGGGCGGGGAGGCAGCTACGCGCCTGCGAGCGTCGCCATGTCGATCACGAAGCGGTAACGCACATCGCTGCGCTTCATCCGTTCGTAGGCCGTACCGATGTCGCGGATGTCGATCAGTTCGATGTCGCAACTGATGCCCTGCCGGGCGCAGTAGTCGAGCATCTCCTGCGTCTCGGGCAGTCCCCCGATGACCGAGCCGAGGATCGACCGCCGACCCAGGATAAGCGGCATGGCTTCCACGGGAGGCGCGAGCGGCGTCAACTGCCCCACCAGCAGGTACACACCGTCCACGCGCAGACAGGCGATGTACGGGTTCAGATCGTGCTCCACCGGCGCGGTGTCGAGAATGTAGTTCAGCGAGCCGGCCGCCTGCTGCATCTGCTCGGCGTCACTGCTGACGATCACCCGGTCGGCGCCGTTGCGCTTGCCTTCTTCCACCTTGGCCGGCGTGCGCGTGAAGAGCGTGACCTCGGCGCCCATGGCCTTGGCGAACTTGATTCCCATGTGCCCCAGGCCCCCCATGCCGACCACGCCGACCTTGTCGCCCGGCTTGACGCCGACATGTCGCAGCGGTGAATAGGTGGTGATGCCCGCACAGAGCAACGGCGCGGCGGCGGCCGGGTCGAGCGCCTCGGGCAGCCGCACCACGAAGCGTTCGCTGACGACGAGGCGCTCGGAGTAGCCGCCGTACGTCGGCGAGCCGTCGTGTCGATCGACGCCGTTGTACGTCCATACGCCCTCGGCGCAGTACTGCTCGAGTCCCTGCGTGCAGCAGTCGCAGGCGCGGCAGGAATCGACCAGGCACCCCACGCCGACCATGTCGCCCGCCTGGAAGCGCGTCACCTCCGAGCCGACGGCGGTGACGCGGCCGATGATCTCGTGGCCCGGTACGACCGGATAGACCGTCATGCCCCAGTCGTTCTCCACGAAGTGAATGTCGGTGTGGCACACGCCGCAGTAGAGGATCTCGATCGAGATGTCATCCGGTCGCGGCTGGCGCTCCTTGTATTGCCACGGCGCGAGGCCGGACTCGGGCCCCTGCGCGGCGTAGGCACGGGTGACGGCGACAGCGGTTTCGGGCGTCATAAGAGGATCTCCAGGTAGAGTTCGTCGGCCCGCGGGGAACAATGATTTGCGAAGCAGGCGCGAGCGGGAGCTTATAGCAGAGACAGCCGCCCCGTGTCAGTGCGGCGACCGGTTCGAGTTGCGTCGACCGCCGCGCCGGTATCCTGAGCGCGTGCGACAGTGCGATGAAGAATCGGCTGAGCGGCAGGCGGGCGGCGCGACGCTGCGCATCGCGGTCCTCTGCCTGGAGCCAGAGGTCGAGCAGCAGGCGGCAGCGCTGGCGCTGCGGCTGGGCGCGCCGCTGGTGAGGGGTGAGACCTCGGCCGCCGACTGCGACCTGCTCCTCGAGGTGAGCAGCGACGGTCTCGCGGCCCGGGTGCTGCGCGAGCCGCGGCTCGGCACGGTGCGCCTCGACTTCGTCGGCGGGGCGCTGGGACATCGGTTGCGGCAGGGCGTGGGACGCAGCCTCCCGCTCGCCCGCGCGGTCGGCGTCACGAGCGCCGCAGCGCGCGGGCGAGCGAAGCGACTGCGCGTCTTCGATGCGACGCTCGGCCTCGGGCGCGATGCGTTTCTTCTGGCAGCCGTCGGCTGCGCGGTCAACGCCTGTGAGCGATCCGCAGTGCTCCTCGAACTCGTCCGCGATGCGCTCGCGCGCGCACGCGCCGCGCCGGCGCTTCGTGAAGCCGTCGAGCGGCTGTCGTTGTGCTGCGGCGATGCGCTCGAAGTGCTGGCCGAATCGAGCTCGATCGATCGTCCCGACGTGGTGTATCTCGATCCGATGTTTCCCGAGCGGCGGCGCGAATCGGCGCTGGTGAAGAAACAGATGCGCCTGGTGCACCTGCTGGCGGGGCGGCACGATCCCAAGCAAGACCAGGCGCTCTTCGCCGCGGCGCTGGCGAGCGGCGCGCCGCGCATCGTGGTCAAGCGCTTCGGCAACGCGCCGGCGCTGGCGCCGGGCGTGCATCACACCATTGCCGGCAAGTCAGTGCGCTACGACGTGTATCAGCAAGCCACAGGGTGATGCGCACAAGCCGGCGCGCGACACGATGACAGCGGGAGCGCGCCCTTGCGGCTCGACGCGCGGGCAGCGCAGCAAAAACCGGCCCGCGCGGGGCCGGTTGGGTGTGAGCGGGATGCGCTGCCGATTCAGCGGCGACGGCGCAGGGCCAGGCCGCCCAGACCGATCAGCGCCAGCGAACTCGGCGCGGGCAGGACGGTCACGCCGCGGATGCCGCCGAAGTCGCCCGTGTAGAGAATGTTCTCAGCGCCGGTGTTGAGATCGATGGTCCAGATGGTGTCGGGGCCAAAGCCGCTGAACTCGCCCAGGTAGAGCGTGTCGCCGAGGGCGTCGATCGTGCGAATGTTCCCGCCATCGATGCTGTCGGCGATGATCTGGGCGTTGCTGCCGTCGTGATTGGCCATCCAGACGTTCGCCAGATCGACCCAGAAGATGGCGTTGGCATTGACAGCGACCTCGCGGACGCCGTTGCCGAGATCCGGTGCGAGCAGGGAACTGCTCGAGCCGTCAGGCGCGACTTCCCAGACGCCGCCGAACTGCTGAGCAACCAGCACACGGTCGTTCCACGGGTCGTACTCCAGACCGTTGGTGCCGAAGCCGAAGTTGAACCCGAGGTCGGTCAAGCCGGTCCCGTCGGTGTTCACGACCCACAGGCCGATGGAGTCGTTGATGAGGAAGACGCGATCGTTGGCGGGGTCGACGGCTGTGCCGTGCGCTTCATCGAAGTCGACGGAGGCGTCGGTGAAGAAGCCGGCGCCGCTGCCGTCGATGTTGCCGCTCCAGAAGTCGCCGTTGTTGCCCGTGCCCCAGTAGAGCATGCCGGTCGTGGGGTCGACGTCGATGCCGACCGGGCCGGAGCCAAAGTCGGCGGCCGGATCGTAAAGGACCGAAGGCGCGCCAGTGCCGTCGGCATTGGCTTGCCAGATCTGATTGCCGGATGTGCCGGTGAACCAGAGCGTTGCTGCGGACACCGACGACGCCATACCGGCGAGTGCCGCAATCGCGGCGAGTCGTCCGATTCTCATGGTGATCTTCCCTCTGTTTGTCAAGCATGTCCTGTGTGTTCGCGCCGCCCACATGGACGACACGGTGAAGCCGTCCGCCGCCCGCTGCGTGGGGGGTGACGCGCTTCTCGTTCCGCAGGTTTGAGTTGATCAGGCACCTGCTCTGGCTGCGGACGCGGCAGCCGCGACATCGCGCACGCTCTGTGTGCTGCGATGCCAATTTCATACTCTACACTAGGTAGGAGGCGCGGGCAAGGAATACCCGTTCGGAATCGAACACGTCTCGACCGGTGGGAAGCCCACTTCGTCGTACGACGATCCCCGTTCCCAGCGGCGCACAGTCGGACGCTCGACCCGCGCTTGCTTGTCGCAGTGTGCACACGGGTTTAGAACGAGAGTTGAAACTGCGAGCGGAAGACGATCTGGCCATCCGCATCCGGGGCGTCCTCGCGCCAGCCCGCACCGCTCGAGGCGAAGGTGTCGCTGAGCGGTTCGAAGGCGTAGCCGACATCGTTGGTCCATTTCAGCGAGTGCTTCTGCCAGAACTTCGTCGCCCCGATGGTGACGAGCGAGAGATCGCTCGCCGAGCCGTCATCGCCCCATTCGTAACGCAGAAACGCCTCGATATCCTCCGCTACGAACAGGCCTCCTTCGATCATCGCGATGAGCACATCCAGTTCCGCGGCGTGATCCGGATCGAGATTGCGTCCGCCGATTGCTGCGAAGAGGTGCGCGCCGTTGAACTCGAACGATGCATCGGCGGTCCAGCGGAAGTCGTCGCTGCGGTTGGCCTGCCCCGCGCCGTACTCGCCCTTCTCGTAGTGCGCGCCCGCGCCGAGGAGCAAGGCAAACTCGTCCCCCGGGTAGGCCGTGAAATCGTTGAACTGCTTCCACTTCCCGGCGAGGAGCAATTCGCCGCGGCCCGACACGGCGAATTCGGTGTCGGCGTCGAGCGCGGGTGAGTTGGCGTTGCCGTCGCCGTCGTGGAACATGCCGCGCACCGCCGCCGACTCGCCTTCCCAGCCGATCTCGATTCCCTGCGTGCGCGAGATCTCGATCGCGCCGTGGGCCAGCGAGCGTTCGACCGCGGTGGTGCGAAACGTCGAGACAACCGACTCGCGGGTGAGCGGCGGGCGAAACTGCCCGATCTGCACGTACGCGCCGCAGTCCAACCTCTTCTGCACCAGCGCATCTTCGAGGATCAGCGAGCCGCCGTTGCGACTGAACGTCGCCTGCAGCTTGTAGGTGATGGAGGGATCAAAGATGTGTCCGGAGAGGATGGTGCGGATGCGCCGCATTTCGAATCCGCCGCGCGTGCCGTCCTCGCCCGCTGGTGCATCCTGGTGGTTCAGCACGTAGCGCATCTGCAGGCGCGCTTCGATCTCGAGCAGGAAGTCGCCCTCCGCGCTGGCGAGGAATGGGTGCCCGTCCCACCCGGCGGTCGGGCCGCTGAAGAAACTGGAGCGCGCATCGAGCGGCTCGCGCGACGCTGCGGGCGCGGGCGGCTCGAGCAGCGCCAGCTCGGCTTCCGCGCGCTGCTGCGCCTCGGCGCTCTTCTCCGCGAGAGCCCGCTCCAGCAGGACGTTCTCACCTTCGAGTTGCGACAGACGCTCGCGCAGGGCGGCGACTTGCTCGCCTGGCTCGGCAGGCAGCGGTCCCGCGCCCGTGCCGCAAAGAAGCATCGCCAGCAGCGTGATCTTCAACATGTGCCAACCTCCTTCAGTCACTCACAGTGTGGGCGGCGGTCTCGGCTGCGGCGGCGCCGCGCCCTCCCCACGGCCTCACTCCTGCGGCGCCGCCTGCTTCCGCCGGCGTTTCGCTCTGCGGTACTTCGGCTCCAGCCAGATCCAATAGCCGCTGAACGCCAGGAAGATCAGCGACAGCGCCAGCGCCGGCCAGAGCCACGTGTGCATCCAGTCGGCGAAGAACGAGCCGTCGTGAATGCTCTCGATGATGTCGCTGCGCCGGAAGGCGATCTGCAGCACATCCCCGGTGGCGATGTCGATCTGCGCCTCCCAGTCGTTGTTCGCCCGCACCTTGAGCATGCCCTTGCCGGGCCGTACGTCCAGTCGGTTCACATCCTCCCAACTCCGTATCTCCAGTTCCGGGTGTTCGCGACAGGCGCTGATGATGTCGTCGAAGGCGATGCCGAATTCGTTCCTGGCCACGCCGCGGTTCTCGACCGGCTGAATCCAGGCGACCTGCTTCTTGATCAGCAGCAGAAAGCCCGTGACGGCGATGTTGAGAAAGAAGATGGCGAGGATGATCCCGAACCACTTGTGCGTGGTCCAGAAGAATTTGAACGTCTTCACGCGCTGCTCCAGATCGCGGCAAAGCTGGGAAACGAGGCGCGGCGAGTGCGCGCCCCACGCCGGAATCGACGGGCGCCAGCGTAGAACCTGCCGCGCCGGCCCGCAAACGCGCGCGACCGTGGGGCGTCGGCGGTGCATCGTGAGATCGTTGTCCCAATCCTGACGAGTCGCGCGCCGTCCCGCAGCGGACGGGCGAGGCTGGAGGTCGCGCCCCCCAACTCGGGCACTGCCCGCTCGTGCCGCACCCCCTCTTTCGGTGCAGCGGGCTCGACGGTCGGCGTGGCTCTCCGGGCGGCATCGACGAGCGCGAAGTCGCCACGGTGGCGAGCGCCTGAATGCATGCCGGGGGTGG
>CAZZPX010000178.1:0-6669 GCA_964655955.1 uncultured Phycisphaerales bacterium
GCTGTCCTGGGCCTCACCGAGGATGCAATCGTTGGGCACAAAGCTGTCGCCGAGGAGCTCGTCGAGCACGGGATGGCGGCCCTGCTGGATGTGAAGGATCGGCTCGTCGACGATCGTCGGCCTGATGTACTGCAGGCGCCGGGCGCGATCAGCAAAGCAGAGCACGATGTCAAGCTCCGCCACGAGTTCCGCGAAGGCGGCAAGCTCACGCACGTGCGCTGCCGCCGCCTTGCAGAGTTCCTCGAAGAGATGTTTCTCTCGCTCGATGGCGCGGCTCTCTGCCGTGGTGATCTTGTTCTCGAATTCTTTCAACTCCGGCGTGATGTAGCGCTCGGCGTTCTTGAGCGTCTGCTTGCGCGTGAAGCTCTCGGGCGCTTCGCGGGCATTCGCTTTGCTCAGCTCGATGTAGTATCCGAAGACACGGTTGTAGCCGACCTTGAGCTTCGTCAGGTTCGTCTCGTCGATGAGGCGTTTCTGGTATTTGGCGAGCCAGGTATTGGCGTCTGACTGGAGGCCGCGCAGTTCGTCAAGCTGGGCGTCGCAGCCGTCGCGGATGATGCCGCCCTCGCGCGCGTGGGGCGGGGGGCTGTCGACGCAGGCGGCGCTGACGCGCTCGGCGACTTGCGCCAGCACATCGGCGACGTCAGCCAGGCGCTCCGCCTGCGGCGCAAGCGCGGTCGCGCCGTGCATCGACTCGGAGAGCGCGCTCGCCCGACTCGCCGACTTCCCCAGCGCCACCAGATCGCGCGGCGTCGCCCGGCCGATGCCGAGCCGGCCCGCGATGCGCGCCACGTCCTGAATCCCCTCGATGTGCACGCGAATCGCGTCGGCAAGCTGCACATCCTGGGCGAACGTCGCCACCACCGCCTGCCGCGCCTCGATTGCCGCGCGCTCACGCAGGGGATAGCAGAGCCAGGAGCGCAACAGCCGCCTGCCCATCGGCGTTTTGCACTTGTTCAGCGTGCCCAGAAGCGACCCTTCCGTCTCGCCGGTGCGCATGGTGCGCTCGATCTCCAGCGACCGCAGCACCGCAGCATCAAGAATCACGTGTGAGGTGACGCGCCGGCGGCGCGGCGGCTGGAGGTGGCCGAGCGTCGCCCCCGAATCGTGCGGCGTCTGCGTCTCGCGCAGGTACAGGAGCACCGCACCAGCCGGGGCGAGGGCAGCGTCATCCGTGTCCAGCCCGAACCCGTCGAGTGTGAGAACGTTGAAGTGCTTGAGCAACGCTTCACGGGCATCGGTCAACCGGAAGTGCCACGCCGGCCGCGGCGTCGTGGGGATCGCCCGCTCCGCCAGGGCGCGCTTCAGCCGCGGCGGGGCCTGGCCGTTCGCCGTGTCCGCGTAGAGGAGTTCGCTCGGCGAAAGCCGCGCCAGGTCATCCGCCAGCGTCCGTGTGTGCGTGTCGAGCAATTCGAAGGCGCCCGTGGAGGCCTCGACGGCGGCGAGGACGCCCGGCGAGTCGTCGCCGGACTCGGTGAAGGCGACAGCCGCCACGAGGTTCTGTCGAGCGTCGCTGAGAAGCGAATCCTCGACGAGCGTGCCTGGCGTGAGGACGCGCGTGACCGCCCGGTCGACGACGCCCTTCGCCTCCCTGGGATCCTGGATCTGATCGCAGACGGCGACGCGATACCCCGCCTCGATCATTCGTCGCAGGTAATTGTCCACGGAGTGGTAGGGCACGCCCGCCATCGGCACGCCCTCCGTGCGCTGGGTGAGCGTGATGCCAAGCGCCTTGTGGGCGGTCAGGGCGTCCTCGTTGAACATTTCGTAGAAGTCGCCCATGCGAAAGAAGAGCACGCAGTCAGGGTGCTGCTTCTTGAAGCGGTCGTACTGCCGCATCGCTGGTGTGAGCTTCGCGTCGGTCATCGTCTCCGCCCCGCGCCTTCCGGCCGGGGCGTGATGATACCGCATGTTCGGGCGGTGTTGGCGCGGGGCGGGCAGCTGTGCTTGGCAGGCGTGCACGCTGTGGCCACCTGATGTGGGGAAACGGACAGCGAGGTGTTCAGATTCGCTCAGACAGGTCACGCCGCGGTCCGATGCAACTCGAAGGGATCACCCGCCGCGGTTGCGCGTCGGGGCTCGTTGTTGCGAATCGCCCTCACCGACGGGTGGGGCGGGCAACTGAAATCCACAGGATGAGCAGGCATGAGCAACGATCAAGTCACGCCGACACGCGTTCTCACCGAACCGCCCGCCGAGGAGGCGCTGCCGCGCTCGCTTCGCCTGGCGGGAGAGTTGGTTGACCTGGAGTCGTTTCTCGCCGACGCGGCGCTGGGCTTTCACTGGGACCTGCTCGATCGCATGGAGGGGGGCGTCTACCTCGTTGATCTCGAGCGTCGCATCCGGTACTGGTCCGCCGGCGCCTCGCGCATCACCGGATATGAGCCGGAAGAAGTGCTGGGCAAGAGCTGCGCCGACAACATCCTCTGCCACGTCGATCATCGCGGTCAGTGCCTGTGCAAGACCGGCTGCCCGCTGGAGGCGGTGATGCGCGAGGGCGGCGGCAAGGCGGTCGAGGTCTATCTGCATCACCGCGACGGCCACCGCGTGCCCGTGCGCGTCTACGGCGCGCCGATCCGTAACGCTGACGGCGAGATCATCGGCGCCTTCGAGACCTTCAGCGACGCGACGACGCGGGCCGGAGATCTGGAGCGCATTCACAACCTCGAAGAACTCGCGTACGTCGATCCACTCACAGGCATCCCGAACCGCCGGCTGCTCGAGCGCTCGCTGGCGGCTCGCCTGGGCGAATTCGAGCGAGAGGGGCATCCCTTCGGCTTCATCATGGTCGACGTCGATCACTTCAAGAGATTCAACGACGCGTACGGACACGACGTCGGCGATCTGGTTCTCAAGATGGTCGCCAGAACCTTGACGCACGCCTGCCGCCGCTATGACCTCGCGGCACGATGGGGCGGTGAGGAATTCACCGTGCTGGCGGGACACGGCGAACGCGCGGCGCTGGTTGCGCTGGCGGAGCGCCTGCGCTCGCTTGTGGCCGAGTCGCATGTCACGCACCAGGGCCAGCGGCTCGGCGTCACCGTCTCGCTGGGCGCGACGGCTGTGCAGCCCGGCGACACGGAGACGTCGCTGCTCGAACGGGCGGATGGCTTGCTTTACGAAAGCAAGCGTGCCGGCCGAGACCGTGTCACGCTTGCATCGTGAGTCAGCAGAGGTTGTCCGCGCGGGCAGGGGAACCGCGAGCGAGGAGCCTCGTTTGTCCGGCCGCTCAGGTTCCGCAGCCGTAGTCGCCGAGGAGGATGCCGAGGTCCGACTGATCGGTGTCGCCGTCGCCGTCGAGGTCGCCGCCGCCGTCGACGCCGTACGACCCGAGCAACTGGCCGAGGTCTGACTGATCGGTGTCGCCATCGCCGTCGAGGTCGCCGGGGCACGGTGGAAGCGGCGCCCAGCCGTTGAAGATGTTGGGATCCCAGGAGCCGGCGTCAAGCTGCACGACCAGGTCGAGCGTGGGCCAGAACATGGTGAGTTGCCTGTAGATCACGTAGTCGCCGTACTGCACGGGGGCGTTGAAGACCATGTCTTCAGGGTGCATCCAGTTCGGCGAGCCTTCCTGGGCGACGGCGAAGGACATCTGTGAAATGCCCTCCTGGTCGAATTGGAACCAGGTCAGAAGAGGCATGTGCAGGCCGGGTTCCAGACTCGACTTGGAGAGGAACTCGTACGTTCCATCAGGCTGTCCCTCGCCGATGTAGCCGAAGTAGTAGCCCGGCAGTGGCGGCCCGCTGATGAAAAGCTGCGCGTCGGCCACGTATTCCCCGGGGCCAAAGCCCTCGTCGTTCTTGTGCAATCCGAATGAGGTGGGTGTATGGATGTGCGATTCGACCGCCTTGGTGTCGTAATCGGTTGCGGTCTTGCAGGGCTTCTTGCCGAGATTCTCGTCGCGCGTCTTGGCGCCCGCGGCATCGAAGCTGCGGTTGTCCTCGGCGCGCTTGTCGGCGGTGACTCTGCTTCCGTCGGTCATGATGTCCGGGGGATCGTGGGTGTTGTGTCCGACCGAGTAGCTGTGCCCCAACTCGTGGGCCGCGGTCTCGCCCAGCGCGTTGGCGAGCTTCTGCATGTCGAAGGAGCCGTCGGTCTTGAAACTGCCGCTGACGTTGGCGTCGTCCATGAAGGCGCCCACGTAGACGGTGACCGTATCGCCGCCCGCCGGCCACTCGCCGTAGCGATCGTCCGGGTCGTGGGCATCTTTTTCGAATTTCACCGTTCGAGCCTGGCCGTTGGGCGTCGTGGTGAACTCGAACTTGTCGTCAGGGAATTTCTCGTCGATCTCGGCCTTGACCTTGTTCTTGAGATCCGTCTTCTGGTCGGCGGTCAGATCCGTGCGCGCATCGATGCCGCTGAAGTCCAGGTAGATCTTGTCCTTGGCCAGTGCCGAGGCGGTCAACGCCATCAGCGCCGCCAGAGCCGTCAGCACAATGCGATGTCGAAAAACGCTCATCAGTCACGCTCCTTTTGCTCATCCAGCAGAACACAGACAGTTTGCTCAGGCAGACAGGGCTTGAGACTGGTTCGCGTTGTCGCCTGCGATCGGACAACGGCACCCCGGGTTCACGGTGCGGCGAACGGCGCACGGATCTCACTATGAAGGAAGTCCGGACGTTCGCAAGAACTTTCTTTGCAATTCAACCAAGACGTGTTGTTTATCTGAATAGAGGGAATCACGGCGACTGCTCGGTGAGCGCGTGTCAAGGCACGGCCGCGTTGACGACAGTGGACGCAGGAGGTCCTGCCCGTACACCCGAATGTCGACGAGAACTCCGTGGCGGGGGAAGTCGCCGCGCGAGTTGCGTCGCCCGTGCAGATCAGGAAATGATCGTCCTATCTCACGCAGCCGTAGTCGGCGAGGAGGATGCCGAGGTCGGCCTGGTCGGTGTCGCCGTCGCCGTCGAGGTCGCCGTTGCCATTGAGGTTGTAACTGGCGAGGAGGATGCCGAGGTCGGACTGATCGGTGTCGCCGTCGCCGTCGATGTCACCGGGGCATGTCGCGGGCGGCTGAAACTCATAGGCGCCCATATCGACGCATGGGAAACCCGTGCCGGTGTCGGCGGTACCGGGGTCGTCGACGAGGCGCGGCAGCCAGTCGAGATCGACGGGGATCGGCTCCGCTGTGTCGCCGTCGCCATCGAGGTCGTTCACGTCCGCGGGCAGGGCCGTGCAATCCGCCGCGTCGATGCAGGGCGAACCGGCTTGCAGGCGGAGATCGCCGTAGTCGTCGTCCGCCGTGCCCCACACGCCATCCAGACCGGGATCGGGAGCGCGCACGAACAGCGGGTCGGCGTCGAGGTTGCCCGTGCCGGTGTAGCCGCCCTCGATGTTGCTGTAGGTGACGCTGGCCGGGCCGGCGATCTCGTCGACGCCGCCGCTGCGGCAGATGAGATTGCTGAGCGTACTGGTGCTGCCGCCGGTCACGCCGATCGCCTGACCGGTGTTGGCGGCGCTGTTGTCGGCGAGGGTGGTGTTGATGACGGTCAGGTCGGGGTTGGCGAACGCGCCGATGCCGCCGCCATCGGCCGCCTCGTTGCCGACGAAGAGGCAGTTGGTGACGACGGTTATGCCCATGAAGTAGAGCCCGCCGCCGAACGAGTTGGAGTGATTGCCGAGGAAGCGGCAGCCGATGAGTTCGCCGCCGGCGATGAGCGACACGCCGCCACCCCGGCCGTTGGTGGTGTTGCGGATGAACGTGCAGTCGATGAGCGTGGTGTCGGCGGCGCGGGATTGCAGCCCGCCCCCGCCGTTGAAGGTCCCGGCGGTGTTCTCGGTGAACGTGCAGCGGCGCAGTGTGACGACGCCGCCACCCTCCAGACGGGCGCCCCCGCCTTCGACGACGGCTGCGTTACCCTGGAACGTGCAGTCGGTCAGCGAGATCGAAGCGAGGCCGTACGAGTGCACGGCGCCGCCGCTGGAGTCCGAGTGATTATCCGAGAAGGTGCTGCCGGCGATCGTCGGGGAGCCGCCGTTCTTACTTTGAATGGCTCCGCCGTAGCATTCGGCGTAGTTGCCCAGGAAGTCGCAGTCGACGACCGCAGGGGAGCTGTCTGAGCAGCGGAGAGCGCCCCCGCAGCCGGGGCCGTAGTAGGTGTCGGTCGCCTTGTTCGCCTCGAAGGTGCAGTTCTCGATCGTGGGATTGCTCGCTTCGATGCAGGCGATGGCCCCGCCCCCGACGCCGTCGGCATGGTTCTCCGTGAACGTGCAGCCGCTGATCGTGCCCCCCGAGCCTCCGCGCATGAGCACGGCGCCGCCGCCCGTCTGCTCGGTCGGCCAGACGTAGTTGCCCGTGAAGGTACAGTTTTCGATGGTGGGGAAGCTCGCTTCCGTACAAGCAATTGCCCCGCCCCCGTAGCCCAGGGCTTGAGCCGCCGTAAACGTGCAGCCGCTGATCGTGGCGGGGGTGTTGGCGAGGGTGACGGCGCTCGCGCCATGGCTCTCGAATGTGCAGTCGATGAGCGCGGGCGTTCCACCGCTCACTGCCAGAGCGCTGGCATGATCAACGATTGGCGTGAAGCTGCACTCGCTGATCGAGGCGGAGCTGTAAAGGAGGTACGCGGCGACGCCGAATTCGTAGTTCCGCAGCTCGCAGTTCGAGAAGGACGGCCCGCCGCCGATGATGTAGAGCTGCGTGCCTTGCGTAGCGCGATTGTTGTCGAAGAT
>CAZZPX010000179.1:0-6661 GCA_964655955.1 uncultured Phycisphaerales bacterium
GAGAGCAAGCGAGTTCGGGGTTCATCGTGGGAATCCCCCGGGGCTGAATGGCCTGAGGCTAGCGGATTCCCCCGGGCCTGAATGGCCCGGGGCTAAGAGACGGCCCGGGGCTAAGAGACGGCCCGGGGACAACACGTTACGCCGCGAACATCGCGTCGATGAACGTTTCGGGGACGAAGAGCTCGACGTCGTCGTAGGTTTCGCCAACCCCCACGAATTTCACCGGGATTTCCGTCTCTTCGCGGATGGCGATGATGATGCCGCCCTTGGCCGTGCCGTCGAGCTTGGCGAGGAAGATGCCCGTGACGTCAATCGCTTTCTGGAACTCCATGGCCTGTTTCAGGCCGTTCTGGCCGGCGGTCGCGTCGAGGACGAGCAAGACCTCGTGCGGCGCGCCAGGGATCTTCTTGGCGGTGACGTCGCGAATCTTCGTCAGTTGTCGCATGAGCGGATCCTGCGTGTGCAGGCGGCCGGCCGTGTCGAGAATGAGCACATCCACCTCGCGCGCCAGCGCCGCCTGGCAGGCGTCGAAGGCGACGGCTGCGGGATCGCCTCCCTCCTGACCCTTGACAATGCTGATGCCCAGGCGCTGCGACCAGATTTCGAGTTGTTTCACCGCGCCGGCGCGAAAGGTGTCGCATGCCCCGAGCAGCACGCTCTTGCCTTCCGCCCGCAGCGAGCGAGCGAGCTTGGCGATGCTCGTCGTCTTCCCGGCACCGTTGATCCCTGCAACCAGAATCACGGTCGGCCCGGACTCCGCGAAGTGCAGGCTGCGATCCCGGGGCGGCCAGAGCTTCTTGAGTTCCGCCTTGAGGTACTCCAGCACATCCTCGCCCCTGGACATCTCGCCTGCCTTGTGGGCGGAGCGAATGTCGCCGATCAGCTTCGCCGTCGTGCGCACGCCTACATCCGCCTGGATCAGCCGCGCCTCGAGTTCGTCGATGAGATCTTCATCGAGCTTGCGGCCGAGCAGCATGCTGCGCAAGCCGCCGATGAAGGTCTCGCGCGTCTTGCTGAGACCCTTCCTGACCTTGGAGACGATGGACTTGAAGAGGGCCATGGACGGTTGGTTCCCTTTACAAACCGAGGGCGGCCGGCTCAGTCGGCGGACGGCAACCGACGCATGATCTTGTCCAGAACGTCGTTGATGAAGAGCGGCGAACGATCCGTGCTGAAGCGCTTGGCGAGTTCCACGGCTTCATTGATCGCGATCTTGGGCGGGGTGCGCCCGGTCACCATCTCGTGATACGCCAGACGCAGTATGCAGCGATCGACCGTCGGCTGGCGCTCAGGCGGCCAGTCGGGCGCCAACTCGCGCATGATCTCATCCGCTTCATCCCGGCGATTGTACGCGCCGCGGGCCAGATCATATGCCACGCGCAGATCGTGCTCGGCGAAGCCCTTGTCCGCGATGGATGCCTCCCGGGGTTTCTTCGGCCCCTTCTCGCGTGGCGGCTCCTCTTCCTCGCGCTGCAGCAGCGTCAAACCGGCGAAGGGCATGTCGTCGGAGACGTGATCGGCATCCTCCTCGCCGCGCGCATCGAGCTGATAGAGCGCCAGAAGCGCGAGCTGGCGAATCAGGCGCGGATCTGCCTCGGTTCGCTCCCTGGGCTGCCGCTGAGGATCCGGGGCGTCGGCCTGCGGCGCGGCGGAGAGCAGGCTCGTCACGGGGCGGCGCGGCGGCGAGGCCGCATCCTGACAATCGTTCATCTCGGTGTCCGTCGGGCGTTCACTCATCCCGAGTGGGTTCCTTTCTGGCGGGCCGGTCGCGGCGGCGACGGCTCTCAGTGTCGCGATCGTCTGCAGGGCGGCGAGCATCGCTTCTTCGCCCTTGTTGCCCTGCGCTCCGCCGGCCCGCGCCTCCGCCTGCGCCCTGGTCTCGCAGGTCAGCAGGCCGAAGCCGATAGGCACGCCGGTCCGCAGCGTGATCTCGGTCAAGCCGCGGGTCACGGAATCGCAGATATAGTCGAAGTGCGGTGTCTCTCCCCGGATGACGCACCCGAGCGCCACCAGCCCATCGTAGTGACCGGCCGAGGCGAGTGCGCGGCAGAGGGCGGTGATTTCGAACGCCCCCGTCGCCTCCACGATCACCAGGTCACCGTCCGATCCGCTCGACTCGGCGTATGCCTTGCGCGCGCCGACCAGCAGCGGCTGCGTGATCCAGGCATTGTAGGTCGACACCACCACCGCGAGGCGCGGCGGAGGCGTGACGATCGGCTGGAGCGGCTGCGGCATGCGGACATGCTAACGATGCCGACCCGCACCGGCCACAGTCGCCGCGGCGCGGCATCGGCTACGATGACGCCATGCGACTGCTGCTGCGCAAGCTGCTTCCCTTTCTGCACCTGACCCGCATCACCACGGCCTTCGCCGCCGTCGCCAACGTCTGGTTCGTCGTTCTCTGGACCACCGCCGCGGGTCCGCAGTTCGAGCCTGGCACGCAGCAACTGAGCGAACTCGATCCGGCCCTGCTGCTGGTCGCCTCGGCGGCGGCGGCGGTGGGCCTCTTCCTCTACGGCATGGCGCTCAACGACGTGCTTGACGTGCAGTACGATCGCACCTTCGCGCCGTCGCGGCCCCTGCCCTCGGGTGAACTGCGCATGGTCTGGGCCGTCAGCCTCGTCATCGTGGCGCTGATGGTCGCCATGATCGGCGCGATGCTGCTGGGGCGCGAGGCCTTCTTTCTCTGCCTCATCACCGCGGGCGCCATCCTGTTCTATAACGCCGCGGGCAAGTTCGTTCCCGCGGTGGGCGTGGTGTCATTGGGGCTGATCTACGCGGCGCACATGCTCATTCCCAACTACCACCTGCGCTTCGTCTGGCCAGTGTGGACCGTCATGACGCATTCGCTCGCCGTGGGCGCCTGGACCTACACGCTGGCGGACAAGAGGCCGCTCATGTCGCGGCGCGGCACGTTCGCCATGATCCTGGGCTGGGCGGTGTGGTCCGGCGTGCTCTTCTATGCAGCGCACCGCCGCGGGGCGCTGTGGCCCGACTGGGTGAATCCCTGGTCGCCCGTCGGCCCGCTGGTGCTCGCGGTGATCTTCGTGTGGTACGCGGCCCGCAAGATCCGCACGTCGCCCTCCCGGCAACGCGCGGCAGAGAAGCTGGTGCGTTACGGGGCGCTCTGGTTGGCGCTCTATGACACCGCCTGGCTGCTCGGACAAGGTTACTGGCGACCGGCGCTGCTCCTGGCGTCGGTCGGCCTTGCGGGCTTTCTCGGCATGACGGTCGTGCGCGAGGTCCTCAGCCTGGTGGAGCGGCCGCTCGAGTATCGCCTGCGTTGAGGTTCGCCGTTCGCGCGGCGCGCAAGAAAGGCCGGCGACCGCGAAGGTCGCCGGCGCTTTTGTTGGTGTTGCTGAGGTCGAATCAGGCCGCGGTATAGACGCCGCGGGAAACGCGCTTGATCTCGCCGCGCTTCATGAGCGTGTTGATCGCCTGGGAGACGATGGCGCGCTTGTTGCTGCTGGAGGTCAGGTGGCCGACCTTGGAGATCAGTTCGTCGACGGTGAGATGATTGCCCTTGAGGGCGCTGACGACGGCGGTGGGCATGGAGCCGGACCGGCCGCGACCGGCCGGACGGCCGCGCTTCTTGCCGGTCTTCTTGCCGACCTTCTTCCGTCCGCGCGTCTTCTTGGTCATCTTCTTGCGGCCACGCTTCTTGGTGGTCTTGCGGGTCGTGGCGCGTTTCTTCGAGGTTTTCTTGCGGCCACGCTTCTTGCGCGTCGCAGCCGGCGCCGCTGCCGTCCCTCCGAGCGCGCCGAGCTTCTCCTCGATGTCAGCGAGCTGCCCTTGCAGTTCATCCCGCTTGGCGAGGAGGCTTTGCTTGTATTGGCTCTCAGCCTGAGCAACGCTGACGCCACCGGCACGCTTTGCAGTCTTCTTCCTGGGCATGTGTGCTTATCCTTCACTTGAAGTTCCGGCAGGCGCCGCCGCGTCGCCGCAGGTCTGGGTTACGCGGAGCAGTGCGGGCACGACGCGGAGCCCTGCCTCTGTCAATGGACGATTACATTCTATCGTACATTTCGGCCGCAAGTAGTTTAGCAACCTCAAGTGAATATGGTAATTGCGAAGAAGAGTCGAGGCGACGCGGTCGCAGCGCGGCGTTCTCGTTCGCCCGCTGAACCCGTCCGCCGCGGTGCTTCATCCGGAGCTTGTCCCGGCCGAACCTGTTTGAACTGCCGCGCCGGGCGCGCCTGCGCTGAAGGGCAACTGCGGATGCCGCGGCGGTTCGCTAGCCCCCGCCACCGCAAAGTTGAAAGTCCGCCCAGAACGTGCCGCAGCACCGCTTCATGGCATATGCCAAGTCGCCGACATGGGGAATATAAGGTGCCTGATAGGGTGCGGAGACGGGATTCCGGGGTTCTCCGTCGCCTGCTTGCTCTCTCCGCCTTCAACACGCCTCTGCGGAAGCGATACCCTATGAGATCCCGAGGCGCCCAGGGCGCCCGCGCAGTGGTACATCCCGCAACATCAGCAACGAAGGTATTCGCACATATGAAACTGAACCTGCTACGTCGACTCACTCTCGGTTCCCTGCTCGCATGCCCGCTGGCCTTGCCGGCGACGGCGCTGGCAGAGGAAGACTTCACCTCATTACCACCCGCACTGGCGGAGACCGAAGATCAGATCCGCTCCGCCGGCATCGACATCACGCAGGCCGTCGCGGCAGCCAGGCAGGCGGTGGGCGGCGTGGTCAGGTCCGCCACGCTGCTGCTGGAAGAGGACGCCTCTATCTACGAGGTCATCGCCTACTCCGGCGGCAAGGGGTATCGCCTGCGTATCGACGCCACGAGCGGCGAGGTGCTCGAACGGGAGCAGTTCGGTCGACTGCCCGGCCAGTTCTCCGACACCGAGATTCAGGAAACCGACTCGGGGCTGAGGTACCAGGTCATTCAGCCGGGCCAGGGCGAGTCGCCGCCCGACGCGAACGCCACCGTCAAGCTCGACTTCGAGGTCTACCTGGTCGACGGTCAGAAACTGTGGAGCACGACCGATGCCGGCGAGCCCGCTGAGGTGCAGATCCAGACCATGTTCGAAGGCATGATCGAAGGCGTCATGGGCATGCAGGAAGGCGGCGTGCGCAAGCTGATCATCCCGGCCAGCCTCGCCTTCGGCGAACAGGGCACGCCGCAGATTCCCCCCAAGGCGACCATCATCATGGACGTCTCGCTGCACGATGTCATCAACTATCAGGAGCTTCCCGAAACGCTGCCCGGTGAAGCCGTCGAAGGCGAGCCGCAGGTCACCGACAGCGGCCTGATGTATTACGTCCTCGAAGAGGGCGAAGGACCGATGCCCGAGAGCGACCAGACTTCGGTCAAGGTGCACTACACCGGCTACCTGGTGACCGGTCGCAAGTTCGACTCGTCAGTCGAGCGCGGCACGCCCGCCACCTTCCAACTCAACGGGGTCATCCAGGGCTGGACCGAAGGCGTGGGCGGCATGCGTGTCGGCGAGCGTCGCAAGCTCATCATCCCCTACGAAATGGCGTACGGCGAACAGGGCCGGCCGGGAAGCATCCCGCCGCGCGCCACGCTCATCTTCGATGTCGAACTGCTTGGCATCGTCGAGAAGGAGCAGCCGCAGAACGGCGAGACCGGCGAGGGCGGCGGCGCGACCGGACATGAAGGTCACGACCACGACTGAACCGGCATCGCACTGAGAACATGCACTGACCCGCCGCGCAGCGCTGACGCGCCGCGCGGCCTTTTCATTTCACGACCGCAACTGGGCGGCGGAACCGGCTCAGATGTCGCGCGGCACAGCCCGGGCGCGGCGGAGTCGCTCGGAGGCGAACCGCGCGAAGGGCGCATCGGACTCGGCGAGTTCCAGCGCGGCGCGCTGGTGGTCGTATGGCACGCGCACGTGCTCGACCTGCCAGTCGTCGCCCGTCCAGTGCGCCAGGCCGTACGCCGCCCGCGGATCGCCGTCGAACGGAAAGCCGACCGCGCCGATCGAGACCAGGCGTCTGCCCGCCACCGCGCCGGCCGAGGCGTAGTGAATGTGTCCGTAGACGATCAGACGACCGGCAGCGCTGCCGATCAGCGTCGCCGCCTCCGCCGGATCGGTGGGCTGGTTCTCTCCGAACGGATCCGGTTCGAGGATCAGCACGGCATCGACATCAGTGGGCGTGGCGTGGACGATGAGCAGATCATCTTCCGGCTCGCAACCGCCGGGCGGCGTGACACGATGCTCGAAGGGCAACCCGCGCAAGTATTCAAGGCAGGTCTTGTCCAGCCGGTTCATCACCCATTCGACGGAATCAACGAGCCAGTCCTGGCCGGAGTCGTGCGTGATAAAACGGTCGGTGTTGCCGTAGACCGCCGGGGCCTGGCGCTCGCGAATCAGTTGCAATGCCTCCGCGGGCCTCGGGCCGAAGAGGACATAATCACCCGCGAAAACCAGCGCGTCGTGATGCCGATGATCCAGGTCGGCGAGCACCGCGCGCAACGCCGCTGCGTTTCCGTGAATGTCGGACAATATGGCGACGGTGTACTTCGTGTTCTTATCCATCCCGGTCCGTGTCGTCTCGTTGGCACCACCACGTGACTCCCGCGAGGTGTCGCTGCCGAGGCGAACACGCGGCATCGCGGCCGTGCCCTGTCCCTTCTGCGCCCGCCATGCACCACGGGCGATGATGTATACGAACCTGGCAAGG
>CAZZPX010000180.1:0-6657 GCA_964655955.1 uncultured Phycisphaerales bacterium
GCGGTCATGACGAGCATGTGCGGCGTAGAGCGCCTCGGCGGCTCGTCTCTCCCGCCGGCGTCGCCTGCGTCGGCGGCGCCGTTGCTCTTTCCGCGCAGCGTCGCCCGCTGCTCGACGCCGAAGCGATGCTGTTCGTCGGTGATGACCAGCGCCAGGTCTCGGAAGCGCACGCTTTCGGTGAGCAGCGCGTGTGTGCCGATCACCATGTCGATGTCGCCGCTCTCGCAGGCCCGGGCGACGGCGCGCCGCTCCGCCGGGCTCAAGCTTCCCGTGAGCAGGGCAAGCTTCACCTTCGCGCCCTGGAGCATGCGCCTGATCGATTCGTAATGCTGCTCGGCGAGCAGTTCCGTGGGGGCCATCAGCGCCGCCTGCCTGCGGTTGGCCGCCGCGAGGAGCATGGCGTAGAGCGCCACCGCCGTCTTGCCCGAGCCGACGTCTCCCTGCAGCAGCCGATTCATCGCGACGGGCGTGGTGACGTCGCCCACGATCTCCTCGACCGCGCGGTCCTGGTGCTCGGTGAGCGCGAAGGGAAAGCGGGCGCGAATGTGCTCGTCGACGGCGCTGCTGAAGCTGAGCGCGGGCGCGACCGAGAATTCGCGCAGGTGAAAGCGCTTCATCGCCACGCCAAGCTGGAGCAGAAAGAGTTCATCGTACGCCAGCCGCCGCCGCGCTTCCTTCAGCGCCGTCTCCGCTTCCGCGTGCCCCTGCGCCAGGCTCGGCTGGTGCAGCGTGCGGTAGGCGGCTGCAAGACCGAGCAAGCCGCGCTGCTCCCGATACGCCTCGTCGAAGTGATCGACGAGTTGTTCGAGCAGCGGTTCGAGCACGCCCGCGATCGTCTGGCGGATCGCTTCGCTCCCAAGGTCCTCCGTGCTGGGATAGATCGGCCGCAGCGCCGCCTCCTGGGCCGGCGCCTCGGTCTCATCCTTGAGGTATTCCCACTTGGGATTGACCATCTGCAGCAGCGGGCCGTACTGCTGCACCTTTCCCTGCACGCGCAGGCGCATGCCGGGGTGGATCCGCCGGGCGAGGAAGGTGCTGTTGAACCAGGTGAGGTGCAGGGCGCCGCTCTCGTCGCCCAGTATCGCCTCGAAGCGCTTGCGGCCGCGCAGCACCGGGCGCGTGTCCTCGACGATGCCTCGGGCCGAGGCGATCGAGCCGACCCGCAGTCCTGCGATGTGCCCTTCCGCCTCCTGATGTTCGTAGCGCATGGGCAGGTGCCGCAGCAGGTGGGCAGCGGCGCGTATGCCCAGGCGCTGGAAGAGCAGAGCGCGCTTCGGTCCCACCCCGGGCACCGCCTCGATTGGCGTCGTCAGCTTGAGCGCCGCGGTCTTCATGGCGGGACACATGGTACCCCCGTTGCGGACTCACCTGATCACCTGTTCGCCTGCCGCCTCACGGCCCGCCGCGACTGCTGTCCCCGAAGTACTGATAGCGCCAGCGATCCAGCGCTCGCTCCACCTGGCGTGCCACGGCCGGCTCATGGCGCGCGGCAACGGAGCCTTCGACCACGGCATCGTGCAGCAGATCCGTGAATCCCTGCGTCGCCCGGATCAGCCGCGCCTGGCCGTCCACGATCGACGCCCGCACGACGCGCTCGCCGCTGCCCAGCGCCGGCGTCATGAACCCCGCCCCGCCGTATTCCCCCGCCTGATCGTCTGCGAAGACGAGCAGGCGCACCGTCGCCGTGCAGGCGGAGGCCTGGATCGGCGTGCGCCCCGCCTTGGGGCTCAAGAAGACGTGGATGTGGCACACCTGCAGCGTCCCCGGCACGTCCAGGCCCGGCTCTTCTCCCACCCTCCGCGGCTGCGGATCCAGAGGGTACGCCAGGGCCGTCTCCAGCGGCTGATCGAGCATGTAGATGTCGATGGTGTTCTCATCGCTGATGCGGGCGATCACCTCGGCCCACTTCGGGGCGAGGACGTTCTGGCGATTGGCGGCGGACTGAAGCTGGATCGTCGAGCGGCTGCCGACACACCCCGCCTGTAACAGGCCCACCAGCAGCGCCAGCGTCAGCAGCAGTCCGCCCAGGTTGTGCCTTGCATGCATGCTCACGTCGTCGGTCTCCTGGCCTGTGATGATACTGGCGGGGCGCGGCTCGTGTGCCGCGATGCCCGTGCGTCGGCGGGCCGATCTGGTTAGCATCTGACCATGCCCGCGAGCAAGCGGCCTCGAACCCGCGCTCAGATGCAGACGGCGGACCTCCGCCAGCGGGCGTTCTACTCCGTGCTCGTCCTCGCCGGCGTCGTCTTCATCGGAGCGGCGGGGTTCGACATCCTCGGCGGCGATCGCACAGAGTATTGGCACGGGCTGTGGGACACGCTCAACATCATCAGCACCGTGGGCAGCCTGCCGCACATGTCGCGCCCCGAGCAGGCCTGGGCCCTGGTGGTGATCATCGTGGGGCTGAGCACGTTTCTGTACCTCTACGGCAACGTCCTGACGCTGCTCTTCAGCGGCGAGGTCATGCGCGTCTACGAGAGGCGATAGATGGAACGACGAATCGACTCGCTCACCGGCCACTTCGTGATCTGCGGCTACGGCAACACCGGTCGGGTCCTCGCCGCCGAACTCGCCAAGGCGGACGCCCCGCTGGTCGTCATCGACCGCAACGAACAGAACGTCGAGGACGCCGTCGCCGACGGCCACCTCGCCATGCAGGGCGACTGCACGCAGGACAACGTGCTGCTGGCGGCGGGGCTGGACCGGGCCCGGGCGGCGGTGGCGGCGCTCGACAACGACGCGGCCAATGTCTTCGTCACCCTCTCCGCCCGACAACTCAACCCCAAGCTGCACATCGTCAGCCGCGCCGACGAAGAGGCGACGGTGAGCAAGCTCGAACGCGCCGGCGCCGATCGCGTCGCCGTGCCCGGCCGCATCGCCGCACTGCAGATGAGCCACATGCTGCTCAAGCCGGCCGTCACGGACTTCATCATCGACGCGATGCGCGGCAGCGAGTTCGACATGCGCCAGCTCGCCGTCGATGACTTCCCCTGGATGGCGGGCAAGAGCCTCATCGACCTCAACCTGCCGCGCGAATACCAGGTGATCGTCGTCGCGCGCTACAAGCACGGCGAACGCTACCAGCGCGGCACGTACGAATTCAACCCCTCGCCGCACGCGCAGCTCAACGCTGACGACGTGCTGGTCGTCGTCTGCGAACCCGCGGCATACAAACGCCTGCAAGCGACCTCACCCAGCGCGCCAGACTAGGCGCAGCGTGAATTCCTCGCACACCCGCGCGGGGACTGAAGTCCCCGCGCCCCCCGCTGCCCCCATTTGGTCATTCGCCACTCTCCCATGTCGACACCTCACCCACCCCGCACTTCTCCTCCCCTCATCGTCGTCTCCTCCGACGACGGCTTCGTCGAGACGGTGCGCTCAGCGTTCGGCGCTGAGGGCGGGATTCCCGCCGTCGCACCGGACTGGCCCACTGCCCAGCAGTACGTCGACCCGGAAGGCTGGCAATTGCTGGTGGTGGAGGCAGCGGGTGAGGATCCCCGCTGGCGCGACTGGATCCCGCTCATCAAGCCGGATCAGAACCGCCTGCTCGCCATCATGGTGGCCGGCTCGCGCGACGCCGAGCAGGCCGTCACCGCCACGCGCCTCGGCTTCTGGGAATACCTGATCAAGCCGCTGGAGAAAGAGCGACTGCGGCAGACCATCGCCGACGCCAAGGTCGTGCTGGAGCAAAGCAGGGAATTCGAGGCCGTCGGACGCAAGCCACGCACGCGCCGCGAAGGCGAGGACGCCGCCGATCGCCTGATCGGCCAGTCCCCCGCCATGCAGGAGGTGTACAAGCAGATCGGCACCGCGGCCCCGCAGGATGTCGATGTGCTCATCACCGGCGAGTCGGGAACGGGCAAGGAGGTCGTCTGCCGGGCACTGCATCGCCACAGCCGCCGCAAGGACGGCCCTTACGTCGGCATCAACTGCGCCGCCGTCCCCGAGACGCTGCTCGAGTCGGAGCTCTTCGGCCACGAGCGCGGCGCCTTCACCGGGGCCGATCGCCAGCGCGTCGGTCGCTTCGAGCAGGCAAAGGGCGGCGTCATCCTGCTCGACGAGATCGGCGACATGAGCCCGTCATTGCAGGCGAAACTGCTGCGGCTCATCCAGGACCGCACGTTCTACCGCGTCGGCGGCAACGAGCTTATCCGCTGCGACACGCGCATCTTCGCCGCCACGCACCAGGACCTCGAGAAGCGCATCGAGCAGGGGCTGTTCCGCGAGGACCTGTATTACCGTTTGAGCGTCGTGGCGATTCACCTGCCGCCCCTGCGCGAGCGCGAGGTCGATGCGATCCTCATCGCGCACGACATCATCGCCCGGCTGAATCGCGAACTCGGCAGGCATATCACCTCGTTCCACCCGCTGACCGTGCGGGCGATTCTGAGTTACTCCTGGCCGGGCAACGTGCGCGAATTGCAGAACGTGATCAAGCAGGCGATGCTGGCGGCGCACGGGGCGGTGCTCCTGCCGTCGTTCCTGCCGGAGCATCTGCGCCAGCTCGCCGAGGAAGGCGAGGGCGGGCGCTCTGTCGCAGCGAGCCGCGGCGCTCCCGCCAGCGGAGCAGCGAGCCGCGGCGCTCCCGACCGCGATCTACACGCCGGTACTCGCGACCCCGCGGCGGGCGTGGATGTGAACGCCGGGGCGCAACTCGCCGCCTCGTCGCTGCGCAGCACCCCCGCGAACGCCCTGGCAAGTGCCGTGGAGGAACTCGAGCGCGAAATGATCCGCCTGGCGCTGATGGAGCATCGCGGCAACATCAGCGCCGCCTCCCGCCACCTCGGCATCACCCGCCTCACGCTGCGCAAGAAGATGGAGCAATACGGCCTGAAGCGCGCGACGGTGGTGGAGTAGAACTCACGCGTTCGAACTTTCGACTGTGTCTGCCTGCATTCCCTCGCGCTTGTCAGCCGGCGGCGGAACAAGCGGCCAAGGGAAGGCGCACTCCGGACAGCGGTGCGGCTCGGCGGGGTCGTCGCAGTAAGCGAGTCCGTAGCCGCAGGCGGGGCAAAACTTCTCCTCCCACGCCCGCGGAAACCAGCGCCGCAGCTTGCGCATCCTGATCGCGGCGCTGACGAACACAGCCGGCGACAGCACCGCCAGAAGCGATATCAGTACGTTGCTTCCCGACGTCGGCCGAAAGACGCTGTCTGGCCCGATCCAACACAGCCACCCCATCGCCATCCAGGCGGTGTACAGGATGCCCGTGACCGTGTCGAGATACATCATCACTGAACCGAGGAGCTTGAGATCGCTCGCCTGCCGCACGCGGCTGCGCCAGACACCGTGCCGCTGCTCCAGTTCCGACGCCACACAATGCCGCTCATCGGACCCTGGGGTCGCCCCTCGAGGCACCAGAAAGAATCCGCGCGTGCGCCACCGTCGGGCCTGCCGCGCCTGATGCCGGTTATGCCGAAATCGATCCCGCCACATGTGAACGATCATCAGCACGACGGCGATAGCGAGGAGCGCATCGGCGACGGCCTTAATCCAAGCAGTGCGTAGCTCGCTCCCCAGATCTGCGACCTGGCACGTCAACTGAAGAAGGATGGCCGGCCCCATGACAACCGCCAGCAGCCAGTAGCGCTGCCAAACCCCCTCTCGTCGTAGGTGGCGCTTCTCACGCTGCTGCCAGACCTGCCGCAGCGACGGCGGTGCGAACTGCGCCAAGTAGCACTCGACCAGAATATGCCGATGGTCCCGCATGGTCCGCTCCCGGCGAGGGCGTGACAGGCGCGTCTGCGCCCGATCCGCAGTGTACCTTCCGCCGCGCGCGTGACAGCGTCATTTGACCTGCTCAGTGTGCACAGCAGACCGGGAGGTGCGTCATTCGCGCCGCTGGCGGGGACGCCGCGGCTCGCCGAGAAGCTGCCCGCTCGCCTCGATGCGCGTACCATTCCTCCCATGCCCACGCGCCGGCCCAAGCTGGATCAGCTTCTCGACGCCGCCCACAAGCTCCCCGCGGAGCCCGGCGTCTATCTCATGAAGAACGGCGACGGCGTCGTCCTCTACGTCGGCAAGGCCGTCTCCCTGCGCAGCCGCGTCAGCAGCTACTTCGTCCCCTCGGCGGACCTCGGTCCCAAGAAGGACGCCATGCTCGATGAGGTCGAGGCCTTCGACCACCTCGCCTGCGAAAGCGAGTGGGAGGCGCTGCTCACCGAGAACCGCCTCATCAAGGACATCCAGCCCAAGTACAACGAACGCCTCACCGACGGCAAGAGCTTCCCCTACCTCGCCATCACCATGCGCGACCAGTTTCCCGGCGTGTACATCACCCGCTCGCCTGGCGACGCCGAGTTCAAGGGGGCCAAGATCTTCGGCCCCTTCACCAGCGTCTACGCCCTGCGCGAGGCGCTGCAACTGCTCCAGAAAGTCTTCAAGTTCCGCACCTGTCACCTCGACATCGACGAGAACGACCCGCGCAACAAGTACTTTCGGCCGTGCCTGCTCTACTCGATCGGCCAGTGCACCGCCCCTTGCGCCAATCGCATCGGCCGCGAGGCGTACCGGGCGGACATCCGCCGCTTCAACCGCTTTCTCGAATCCAAGCGCAGCGTCATGCTGCGCGAGATGCGCAAGGAGATGCAGGAGGCGGCGCAGAAACTCGAGTTCGAGCGGGCGGCGGTCCTGCGCGACCAGATCCAGGCGATCGAG
>CAZZPX010000181.1:0-6650 GCA_964655955.1 uncultured Phycisphaerales bacterium
TGGGACCCCTCGACCCGATCTACCTGGCGACCGGCTATGCGCCGACGGAGGTGGCGCACAGCTACTTCCTCGGCACGCTCGCCGCGGACATGCTGAACCAGTCGTGGACGGCGACGGCGATCGACATGGGGCTGGGCGGCGAGCGGGGTATCGGCCTGTCGCCCGCTCTGGCCGCGATCGTGCTCAACCTCTACGCCGCCTTCTGGATCATCCTCAAGGTCGTGCTGGTGCTGCTGGGGCACATGTGGCTGCGCTGGACGCTGCCGCGCATGCGCATCGACCACGTGATGCACGCCTGCGTGAAGTTCCTGCTGCCCCTGTCACTGGTGACGCTGGTCGGGGCGGCGTGCTGGGTGGCGTTCGTGCCCCAGGCGAGCGTGCCCGGCGTCGAGTCGGTCGGCGGCGTGCTCGGGCCCATGTACATCGCCCAGGCGGTCGGCGACACGCCCGCCTTCCAACTTGCCGTGCAGTGGCTGCTGGCGGTGATCGGCATCGCCTTCTGCGCCTGGTACTGCGGCATCATCGTCTACGCCTTCTTCATGCGCCGGAAGGCCCCCGGCAAGAGCCTCTTTGCGGATCTCATGCCCGTCGGCAAGGACGCGACCTTCATGCGCGGCGAGAAGTACGTCCCCGACGCCGAGCGCAGCCTCGCCTCCGAGTAACGCGACACGGAGCCGGCGAAGTTACTTCTCGACAGGCGCAATGGCCT
This sequence comes from uncultured Phycisphaerales bacterium, assembly GCA_964655955.1. Lineage (GTDB taxonomy): Bacteria > Planctomycetota > Phycisphaerae > Phycisphaerales > JAGLTS01 > CAZZPX01. The sequence goes on from CAZZPX010000181.1 coordinate 710, forward strand.
GGTATTCGATGATCTCGCCGTCGCTGCAGATGATCGCCTGCAGGTGCCAGTGCCGCCGCGCCTCAGGCGCATGCGTGAGCGACAGCGTGGCGCTCACCGAGCGCTCGTGCGGCCCGAGGCGCTGCAGCAGCCGCCGCAGCACCGGCTGATCCGGAAGCGCGATGAACGGCAGCAGGCTCTGGCCGACGAGGCGTTCGTGCGGCGTGTGCAGCAGTTCCGCCATCGCCGGATTGGCGAAGGTCAGGCGCAGGGTCGGTCCGAAGCGGCAGATGGGGTCGGTGCAGCGTTCCGCGACGCCTCGGTAGCGCGCCTCGCTGAGGCGCAGCCCCCGCCGCGCCCGCCAGCGCTCCAGTTCCGCGCTGGCCCTGCCGACGAAGAGGCGCAGGACGACTTCGGGACCGGCGTCGTCCTCGAGGGGGCCGTCGTTCATGATGGCGAGCGTCGTGCGTGCCGCGCCGTCGGCGGCAGTGCGCGAAACGCCGAGGTAGGACTCGAAGCCTGCTTCGCGGACGAACGAACATTCCGGGTACGCCTCGGCAAGCCCGCGCTCGACCCGCTTCACGCCGTCGGGTGGTCCAGCCGCAAACGGGCAGGCACCGTCCGAGTCGGCCTCACTCGCGAGAGCTTTGCTCTTGTGCCAACCGGCCAGCACGCGCGCCTGCGCCTGCTTGACCTCCGCAAGGATGGCGCAGGGTACGCGCAGCGCCCGCGCGACCTCGACCACGAGACGATCCAGGAACGCTCGCTCCGTCGCCGTGCCGATGCCGGCTTCGATCGCAAGCAGCACCTGCTGGACGCGGGCGGCGACGTCGCCGTTCTCCGCTACTTCGACCTGGGCTTCGCCGATGGGCGCCAGTCCCAGTTCGATCGCCAGCCGCGCCAGCGACAGGCTGGACCTCGCCTCGAGCTTGCGTCCGAGCGAGTAGCGATGCGCCTGGACGGTGCGCACGCTGCGGTCGAGCATCCTGGCGATCTCCGGCATGGAGTGGCCGCGACCGATCAGCGCCAGGATCTCTCGTTCGCGCTCCGTCAGGCTGCTCAATAGTTCGTCGGCATCATGGCGTGGAGTCATCGCGATGGCTCCTCCTCTCACCTCACACCTGTCCCCGGAACGTGAGGCGCGGCCACGTGACAAGAAGCAGAACACGGTGGCCGGCTGTGCAGATCGTCAGCTCATTGTTGACCGAGTCGCGGGCCTCGCTGCAGCACCGGCGCTCGTATGGTGCAAGATATCGTCCGCGCTGCGGGGCGTCGGCAAAAAGCGCGGCAAAAATGTGACCCGGCTTCCCATAGGCGACAGGGAGACGTCGCGCCCTCTGCAACCTCTTGAAACGAAGCCGCGTCCGCGTCTAAGTAAATCGCGCAGGTCGTGTCGCCGGTCAGGCGCCGTCCGCGAGCGGCAGCCCGTGCGGGAAGCGTACGGCGTGGCGCGCCCCGCCGGCCGAAGCGGCGGGGGCGACAAGGTACAGGTATTCCTTATTCCGCAGGTGACTGACTTGCCCCACCCGCTCCCCCTGCGGGTTATGGATGCCGATCTGCGCGCCGACGTAGCGCTTGTAGTCTCGCTCCACGACGCGCACTTCGCCCCGTTGGGACAGGTAGCGCTCCATCTCCTGGCGCGAGATGTATCCCTCGTTGCTGAAAGAGACGATGAGCACGGGCGCCCGCACGCAGTCGATGACGCGGCGCATGGCGTCGTGGATGCCGCGCTTCGAGTTGAAAGCGCTGCGGCGGTCGCGGCAGTCGACTCGCTTGCACGCCACGCCGTACACCTCGGGCTTGTCCCAGCGCACCAGCGTCTCCCAGACGTGGTAATTGCCTAAGTAACTGTGCTGATTGTAGGGAGGGTCGATGTACGCCAGATCTGCCTCCAGCGCCGCCGCCGCCTCCAGCGCTTCCAGCGCGTGCGCTTCGCCCTTGCCCTTCGCAGCGCGGGGCAGTACATCCGGCAGGCGCAGCTCGAGATCGTTGCCGGCGCGCGGAGCCCAGTTCTTGAGATACGCCATCTGTACGCCCGTCGTCGAGTCCACCCGATCCGCCGCCTCCATCAATGCCACCAGCAGCACCGCCTCGAGCTGCGGCTCGAGGCACTTGGCGGCGATCGCCTCGCGAATGGCGTCCACGCGCTCGCCGTTCTTCGGCTGCAGGTAGCGCGAGCGGATGCAGAACGTCTCGGTGAAATACCCCGCCCGGCCGGGCAGGGCGTTGAACTCGTCGATCAGGCGCGAGGCGTCGCGTACGACCGCCTCCAGATCCGCCTCGACGTAGCAGGTCGCCAGGGCGTGGGCGTAGGCGTTGTGATCGTTGGCGAGGACGCGGTAGCCCGCTCGCTTGAGTGCGTGGCCGACGCGCGCGGTGCCCGAGAAGAGGTCAAGGACAGTCTCCACCCCCGTGAACTCGCGGACGATGTCCGTGATGGCCGGAATTAACGTTCGCTTTGAGCCGAGGTACTTGATCACGCGCGGACCCCGCCGACTGCCCCGCCAGCCCCGGCGCGCCGCGCCGCCACGCTACCGCCGCCCTTCATAGCACGAGCGGCCGGGCTGACAGCGGCGCGGGCTGGCAGGCTCGGCGTCCTTTCCCAGACAGTCCAGCGTCAGATTGCAGAAGTGCACATCGGTGTCGCTGTCCGCGTTGACGAATCCCTCGCGCCGCTGCGCCGGGTCGATGTACATCATCTTGTGACGCAGGTGCACGCAGGTCGGGATCAGGTTGAGTTTCCTCTCGTCGCTCATGCGTTCGCCTCCTCGCCACGGCCGGCGGCCTTCAGGATCGCCCGCCGCACCACGACCGGCAGCAGTGCTGCCTTGTACTCGTTCTGGCTGAGCGGCTCTGCGTCGTGCACGGCGCGGGCGCAGGCGCGGCGAAGCGCATTGTCGTCGCCGAGCTTGACGCCCTCGAGTCGCCTGGCGACTTCCGTGAGCGGCCAGGGCACGGGTGCGACGGCGCCGGCGCAGAGGCGTGCCGAGCGGATCGTCTCGCCGTCGAGTTCCAGCGCCGCAGCCGCAAGCGCCATCGGCCAGTCGAAGGACTGCTTCTCCTTGACCATGTAGAACCCGCTCTTCGGGCGCGGCGTGAAGGTGATGTGCGTAACCACCTCGCCGGGCAGCAGCATGTTCTCGCTCGACACGTCAACGGCGGGCAGGTGGAAGAAATCGGCGAGGGGAATTGCCTCGCGGTCGCCGCCCGCCACGTGCAGAGTCGCGTCGCAGACCATCAACGCCGGGGCGAGGTTGGAGGGGTGAACGATGACGCACGGCGCGAGCGTCTCGAAGATCGCGTGAAACTTGTTCTCGCCGTCCTTGGCGAAGCAGCGGTCGCCGCCCTTCTTGCGGCAATGAAACTCGTCGTTGCGGTAATACCAACAGCGCGGGCGCTGGAGGAGATTCCCGGCGGCGGTGCCGACGTTGCGCACGGCGGGGGACGCGGCGTCGGCGAGCGACTGCGCCACGACGGGCGCCTCCCGCCTGAACAGTTCGGAGGAGGCGATCTCCGCGAGCGTCGTCGTCGCCTCGAGGCGCAACTGCTCCCCTTCACGCGCGATGTTCTCCGCAACGCCGGTGCGGCGAATCGTCTTGATGTTGACCAGCAGATCCGGCGCCGCGAGCCCTTCCTTGAGATGGTCGAGCACGTCGAGCCCGCCTGCCTTGAGCATGGGCTCGTGGAAGCGATCGTCGGCAAGCGCCGCCAGCGCTTCGTCAAACGATCTCACTTGTGCGACGGCGAAGTTGTTCACGCGGCGCCTCCCTTCAGCGCGGCCAGCACTCTGTCCGGCGTGAGCGGCAAACTCCGCACCGGCACGCCCAGCGCATTGAAGAGCGCGCAGGCGACCGCCCCCGCGGTGGGTATGGTCGGCGGCTCCCCCAGCGAGCGCACGCCCGTCTGGCCCTTCGTCCACAGGATCGGTTCGATGTGCGGGACGTCGACGGGGCCCGCGATCTTGTAGAACTCGAGGTCCGCATTGACCATCGTGCCGGTGTTGCGATCCAGGATGCGATTCTCGAAGAGGGCATAGCTCACGCCCTGCGTCACGCCGCCGATGATCTGGTTCTCCGCGGTCTTGCGGCAGATGACGCGGCCGCATGCCTGCACGGCGACGATGCGTTCGACGCGAATGACGCCGGTCTCGGTGTCGACGGTGAGCTGCACGCACTGCGCGCCCTGGCTGTGCCCCTCGCCGCCGTAGGCCTGCATGGCTGCGTCGTCGCGCTCGCCGCGCGCCGTGATGGAGTCGCCGGGGATCTTGCGGCAGGCTTCCTCCCAGGTATACACCCGTGTGCCGTCGCGGATGATGTTGCCGTTCTCGATCGACAGTTCGCTGGCGTCGCCGCCCAACTCCTGCGCGAGCGCTTCGAGAAGTTTCCGCTTGGCGCGGTCGGCGGCCTGCATGATGGCGGGAGCGGTGTTGTGCGCTGTGACCGACCCGCCGGAGTTGGGTCCAGGCGGCAGCGTGGTGCGCCCGACCTGCGCGTCGACGTAGTGCAGCGGGATGCCCAGTTGCGTCGCCGCGACGACCCCGCCCACAGTGCGCTGCCCCGTGCCGATGTCCTGCGTGCCGCTGCGCGACTCTACCGAGCCGTCGCGATGGATGATGATCTCGGCTTCGGCGGGGGGGCGGAAGCGGCCCCAGTCGCACGTGCCGCAGCCGAAGCCGCGGCGAAGCGTCGTCTTCTGCGCCCCGTTCTGGCGGCGATTGCTCCAGCCGATGAGTTGCGCAGCGAGCTGAAGCATTTCGCGCTGATCGTCAGACTTGAGGAGCTTTCGGCGCAGGTCGAGCGGATCGGCGCCCGCCAGCGCCGCCGCCTCATCGAGCATGAGTTCCTCGACGAACGCACCCTGGGGATGCCCCGGCGCGCGGAAGGGTCGCGGCGCGCCGGCGTTGAAGCTGACGTCGCTGTGCTCGCGCTCGAGGCTGCCGAGTTCGTAGCGGCCGGACGGCAGGTTGGCGCCCCCGCCGCCGTCCGCCACGCCGACGCCGCCCCAACTGCGGATGCGACCGCCCTGGATTGCTCCGTCCTCGGCGACGGCGAGGCGCACATCGGCGCGCAGGGAGGGGCGGTTGCCCGTGTCGAGATGATCCTCCTTGCGATCGACAAAGACGTAGACCGGGCGCTTGTGTTCGCGCGCGAGTCGCGCTGCGAGCGCGCCTTCCTTGCCCGCGCCGTTCAGCTTCGAGCCAAAGCCCCCTCCCATGTACTCGCAGACGACCTCGTATTTCGAGCTGGAGAGGTCGAGCGGCTCGCGCAGGCTGTTCTTCGCCGCGAAGATGCCCTGCGTGCTCACGTACGCGGTCGCGGTCTCGCCGTCGTGCTCGATCGTCGCACCGTGCGTTTCGAGGGGCGAGTGCGTCTGCACCTCGGCGGTGTAGGTCGCCGTCAACACGTGGGCCGCGTCGGCGAACTGCTGCGCCTCCGCTTCATCCGTTTCGCCACGCGCCTCGAGCGCATCCGCGAGACTCGTCAGGGCGTCCTCCCGGCTCCACGTCGGTTTCAGCGCCCGCATGCCGCGCCACAGCGCCTGCGGCGAGTCGGCGAGTATGTGGCCGACGGTGTGGCCGTGGTACTTGCCCTCTTCGCGATCGATCTGCACCGCGATGACGCCGGGCGCATCGAGGGCAGCCTGCTTGTCGTACGACTCGAGCGTTCCCTTGCCGCACGGGCAGCGAACGAAGGCGGCGAAGAGGCTGCCCGGCAAATACGTGTCGCGCGGATACCTGGCACGGCCCGTCACCTTGGCGACGGCGTCGAGGCGCGAGGCGTCATCATTCATCGAGTCGCCCAGGTTCATCGGGCGATTCTGCGTGGGCATGTTCGTCGGGATTCGCTGTGTCTCGGGCATCGCTTATCCCTCCGTGTCGCGTAGCGGCTTCTGCCCGGAGGCGTCGAGCACCGCGTTGAAGATGTTGCTGTAGGCGGCGCAGCGACAGATGTTGCCGCTCAGG
>CAZZPX010000182.1:0-6640 GCA_964655955.1 uncultured Phycisphaerales bacterium
CTGCTCCCTTGCCCGACGCGACTTCTTGAAGGATGTGGTGAATGTCTCTCTTTTCCGCCGACTCGACGGTACGGCAGATCCTGCACGCGTATCCCCAGGCGTACGAGGTCTTCCAGGCGCACGGCATGTGCGCGGACTGCAAGGAAGATCCGCCGCCCGTGCCGCTGCATCACTTCGCCGGAAGGCACGGCGTCGGGCTCACCGATCTGATCGGGCAACTGGAGGCCGCCGTCAGGGGCGCTGCGGACAAGACGCGGGACTGAGCGACAATGACGGAGTTCGACGCGATCGCTGTAGCGTACGACGCGCTGATCGATGCGGAGAAGCGCTGGTCGCGGGAAGCGCCGCTGCTCTGCCGACTGCTCGCGGAAGCGGGCGAAGGTGAGCGGCGCGTGCTGGATCTGGGCTGCGGCACGGGGTTTCACGCCATTCACCTGGCGCGTCAGCCCAGCGTGCGCGTCACCGCCAGCGATCCGGCGCAGGCCATGCTGGAGGCGGCGCAAGCCAAACCAGGCGCAGAACAGGTGAAGTGGGTGCGGGCCGATGCGCTCCAGCCGCCGACGGGCCCGTTCGACCTGATCCTGCTGCTCGGCAACACGCTGAGCCTGCTGGAGCAGCCGGGGCCCGTTCTTCATGCCGTGGCGGGCGTAGCTGCTCCCGAGGCGATCTTCATCATTCAGCAGCTTGATTTCGACTCTCTGCGCCAGAAGGGGGAACAGCGATCGCAGCGCCGGGCCGAGGGCAGGCGCATCGAGAAGACGCTCACGCCGCTCGATGAGCCCGGCCTCGGGGCACGGCTGCATCTCGTGGTGCGCAGCCCGACGGGCGAGGTCCTGGGTGAGACGGAGCAGGTGCAGCGCGAGCACGATCCGCAGCGTCTGATCGAGTTGGCGGCGCGGGCGGGATGGGAGCTGCGCGAGGAGCGCCGCTCCTATGAGGATCCGCACCAGGGGTCGGATCGCATTCACATCTTCCAGCGTCAGGCGCGCTGAGGCTGCTGCGCGGCGTCGGCGTCATGCTGACCGTCAGCCTCCGCTGCGCGCGTCGGCTCTCTGGCGGCGGGCTGTTGTGCCGCCGTCGCAGAGGCCGGGCGCGCGGCGCGCCTCCTGGTGAGCGCCGCCTGCAGATCGAAGACCAGGCTGAGCAGGGCCGGCACGAGGAAGATCGTGAAGATCGTGGAGACGAGCAGCCCGCCGACCACGACGCTGCCCAGGCCGCGATACAACTCTGATCCCGAGCCGGGCATGAGGACGAGGGGCAACATGCCGCCGACCGACGTGAAGGTGCTCATGAAGATGGGGCGGACGCGAGTGCGCACGGATTCAGCGATCGCCCGGCGCGGGGCCATGCGTTCGACGGTCTCGTCTTCGCTGTCGGCGCGTCCCTCCATGAAGTTCAGCGTCTGGTGCACGATGAGGATGGCGTTGTTCACCACCACGCCGATGAGGATGATGAAGCCGAGCATCGTGAGGACGTCCAGCATCTGCATGGGCATGTAGCGGTTCGTCGCCGACCAGATGAAGACGATGAAGAGTGCCGCGAAGCCGCCCAGCGTGGCGAGGGGCACGCTGAACATGATGACCAGAGGACGGATGAAGCTCTGGAAGAGGATGCACATGAGCAGGTAGACGACGAGCAACGCCAGCACGAGGGAGGAACCGAGCGCGCCGATGAACGTGCCGTCGCCGAGCAGCGACTTGCGCACGGCGGCGAGTTTGCTGGCGGAACCCGAGATGCGCGTGGCGACGCCGCCGGGAATGTCGCCGGCGAGGCGATGGCGCTCGATGATCGCGCCGAGTTCCTCGACCGCTTCTTCGAGCGAGGTGCCGGGCGCGGGCGTGACCTGAAAGCCGACGGCACGCTGGCGGTCCACGCGCTTGATCTGCTCGGCGGTGCGCACGCGCCGGACCTGTGCGAGTGAGGAGAGCGGCACGACGCGCCCGCCGGGCGTGGCGAGGGGCAGATCGGTCAGGTCGGGAATGGTGCGCTGGTCGACGGACTGCTTGGCGATGACCTTGAAGTCGATCGCCTCGCCCGCCAAGTGGAACTCGCCGATGAACGCGCCATCGCCCATGGCGGCGACGGCAAGACCCAGATCGACCGGCGACAAGCCGACCTCGCTGAGTCGAACCAGGTCGGGAATGACCTGGATCTCCGGACCCGGGATGTTGTAGTTGCTCGGGTCAGGCTGCACCTGGCCGAACTTCGGATTGCCGAACAACTCTCCCTGGATCGACTTGGCGGATCGGATGACCTCGTCGAGATCCGGGCCGACGAGTTGGAGCTTCACCGCGGCGCCCGTCGCGCCGCCGAGTTGAAACAGCGGCAACTGGAAGGGGAAGGCGATGACGCCCGGCAGCACCTCCGAGCGCATGGAGTAGCTGAAGAGCGGCATGAGATCCACCGCACGCCGCGCTTCCGAAGCGACGCCTCCCTGGAAGAGAATCCCGTCGAAAGAGACCAGGAAGTGATGGTCGACGGGCGGCGGCGTCACCGGATCGCCCGGCCCGCCGCTGGCCCAGTCGAAGGTCGGCACCTGCGGCAGGTTCGCCTTCGCCTGTTCGTACTCCGGCGTGCCGCGCTCATAGTTGCCCGCCTCCCAGAACGGCTCGACGAAGGTGGAGATGCGATCGCCCAGTTCCTGCATCTGGTGGATGTTGTAGCCGGGCGGAGGAAAGCCCATGCCCATGACGAGATTGCGATTGCCCGCGGGGAGGTAGTCGGCGGGCGGCATGAGGAAGATGGTGCCCAGCACGGAGACGGCCGTAAGCGTCACCACGACGGCCAGCCGCGCCAGTACCGAGCCGTTCATGGTGTAGATCAGCCGCGACGCGAAGTCGGCGATGCGGTGATGAGCGGCGTCGCCGTTGTGCCCTTGGGTGCGGCGCAGGATGCGGGCCGCGGCGCAGGGGATGACGGTGATGGAGACGATGAGGCTGAGCCCGACGGCGGCGCAGATCGCCAGGGCGATGTCGCGGAAGAGTTGTCCCGCCTCCTCCTGGATGAGCAGGATGGGAATGAAGACGGCGATGGTGGTGAGCGTGGAGGCGAGGACAGCGCCCCAGACCTCGCGCGCTCCGTCCAGCGCTGCGCGCGCGGGCGCCTTGCCGAGTTCGACGTGGCGGAAGATGTTCTCCAGCACGACGATGGCGTTGTCGACGACCATGCCGACGGCGAACGCCATGCCCGCGAGCGAGATGACGTTGACGCTGCGACCCATGGCGACCATGGCGACGACGGCGCCGATGACGGAGATGGGGATGGCGAGCGCCACGACGGTGAGCGAGCGAACCGAGCGCAGGAAGATGATGAGCACGATCGTGGCGAGCCCGCCGCCCAGCCAGATGTTGTTGCGCACCAGGGCGAGCGCGTCGTCGATGTAGACGGTCTGGTCGTAGATGAGATCGAGGCGCAGCTCGCCGTTGAGTCCCAGCCGGCGCGCCTGCGCGTCGAGCATGCCGCCCGGCCGATTCAGTTCGTCGATTTTGGCCCGCAGGCCGTTCATCACCTGCATGATGTTGGAGCCCACCTCGCGCTCGGCGGGGATCGCCAGGACGGGCTCGCCCTCGGCGCGGACGAAGCTGGTCTGCTCCTTGTACGTCTGCACGACCTCGGCGACGTCGCGGACGAGCACCTCGCCTCCCTCGGCGCTGCGCGCGATCACCGTTTCTTCGACTTCGAGCGGGGTTTCGTAGCGCCCGATGGTGCGCACGCGCACGTCGGTCTTGCCTTCGGCGAGCCGGCCCGCGGAGATGTTCTGGTTCTTCTCCCGCAGGGCCGTGGCGAACTGGTTCATCGTAATGCCGTACTGCGCCAGGCGCACCGGGTCGACGCGCACCTGCACCTCGCGTTCGCGCCCGCCGTAGACGTTGATCTCGGAGACGCCCGGGACGTTCTCCAGCGCCGGCTCGATGCGATCGACGGCGAAGTCGCGCAGCTTCTCGATGTCGTAGTCGGGATCCGTGGTGCTGAACATGATCCAGGCGATGAAATCGCGGCGCTCTTCATCGGTGTCGGAGATGACCGGCTCGTCGACGTTTTCGGGATACGACGGCACCTCGCGCAGTTTGTCGCTCACCTCCTGGCGGGCGGCGTTGATGTCCGTGCCCGTGGCGAACTCCAGGCGAATCGTCCCCATCGACTGCGAGGAGGTGCTGGTCATCTCAATCAGGTTGGCGACGCCCAGCAGGCGCTCCTCCTGCTTGTCGATGACGTTCTGCTCGACTTCCTCCGGGCTTGCGCCTTCCCAGAAGGTGCTGACCGTGATGATCGTGCTGTCGACGTTGGGCGTGAGCTGAATGGGCAGCTTCGACAGCGACACGAGCCCAGCCAGGATGACGAGCAGCACCCCCACCGTGACGGTGACGGGCTGGCGGATGGCGAGACGAATCATCCCTGCCCCTCCCGCGCCTCGGCGCCGGCTGCTTCAACGCCAGCGGCCGGCGGCGGCGTCTCCACGACCTGCACGGGCGCCATGGGGTAGAGTCGCTCGTTTCCCTCGACGATGACCGGGTCGCCAGCCTTCAGCGCGCCCGGGGCGACCGCGACGGCCCCGTCGGTCTCGAAGACGACGTCGATCTGGCGCGGGCTGGCGCTCATGCCGCGCTCCCCTTCACTGACCGTGTAGACGAAGTAGCCGGCGGCGTTCTGCAGGAGGGCGTCGCGCGGCACGACGAGGTACTCGCCCTCGCGGCCGGTGGGGATCCAGGCGACGACCGACATGCCCGGCGCCAGCAGTTCCTCGTCGCTCGCCTCGACGGGGATGATGAGCGAGAGCGTGCGCGTGGTCGGATCCACTCGGCGCACCAGGCGCGCCCGCTCTCCCTGGAGTCGCTTGCCCAGCGCCCGCAGTTGCAGCGGGATCGTGAGCTGCTCGCCGACGAGCGCGGTCGTGTACTGCTCGGGCACGTCGAGGTGCGCTTCCATGTGATTGCAGTCGATCGCCTCGATGACAGCGTCGCCGATGCCGATCCAGTCCCCCACTTCCGCCATGCGGTGTACGATCGCGGCGCGGAAGGGCGCGCGGATCACCATGTCCTGCAGCCGCTCGCGCAGGAGTTCGATCTCCGCTTCAGTGATGCTGATCTGCGCCAAAGCCTGCTCGAGCCGCGCCTGGGCGGCGATGCGCGCGGTGACGGCGTCGTCATACTCCTGGCGTGCGGCGGAGGACCTGGCCAGCAGATCCTCGAGGTTCGCCTCATCGCGCTTGGCCTGTTCGAGCAGCGCCTCCTGTTCGGCGCGCGAGGCCTTGCGGAGGGCCAGCTCGGCCTGCAGGCGCACCAGACTGATCTGCAGACGCTTGTCGTCGAGGCGCGCGAGCACCTCGCCGGCTTCGACGATCTGCCCCTCAAGCACGGGCATCTCGACGACGCGCCCTTCCTCGAGCGAAGCGACCTGCGTGCGCCGCAGCGTATGCAGTTCGCCGGTGACCAGGCGGCGCTCCTCGAGACGCTGCATCTCGACCGCTTTGACGCCCACAGCCGACGATCCTGGTTGAGCGTGCGCGAGGCGCAGCGGCCCCAGCAAGGTCAGCAGGAGCAGAAGCGGAAGCCGCGCGCGCGCTCCGCACAGGCGTGGTCTCTGACGAGACATGTGTCCATCCTTTCCTGGGGCCGGTCCCCCCGGCCGGTGGCAGCCGCCCATTGTAGACCGACGAGGTCCGGCATGGGGACGACCGCAACGCGTTTCCGCGCGCACAGTGCGATCGACCCGGCTCAATGTGAGCAGAGGGAGTGGCGATGCGCCGCAGCGCAATTACACAGCGAGCGCGAAGGACTGCTCCGTCGCGCTCGCACAGTGGGGAATTTCGCGGCGTGTCAGGCGGACTGCTTCTTGGTGCTCGAACGCACCGCCGTCTCTCCGAGGGGCTTTGGCCGGCGCACGCACTCCTCGTCGATGATGTAGGTGATGCCGGTGTTATCCATCTCGGGCAGGTCGAACATCATGTCCATCATGACTTCGTCCATCACCGCCCGCAGCGCCCGAGCGCCGGTGTTGCGCGCCATCGCCTTCTCCGCCAGGGCCCGCAGGGCGCCGTCGGTGAACTCCAGGCCGGCGTTCTCCAGGCTGAACATGTGCTGGTACTGCTTGACGATGGCGTTCTTGGGTTCGGTGAGGATGCGCACGAGGGCGTCGACATCCATCGGCATGAGGGGGGTGATCACCGGCAGGCGGCCGACCAGCTCCGGAATCATGCCGTAGTGCAGCACGTCCGCGGGCGTCACCTGGCTGAGCACCTGCTTGGCTTCCTCGTGCTCGGTGGTCGTGTCGAGTTCCTGCGTGAAGCCGATGCGCTTCTTGCCGATGCGGCGGCGGATGATGTCGTCGATGCCCACGAACGAGCCGCCGCAGATGAAGAGGATGTTCGTGGTGTCGATCTGGATGTACTGCTGCTCGGGGTGCTTGCGTCCGCCCTGCGGCGGGACGTTGGCGACAGTCCCCTCGAGCATCTTGAGCAGCGACTGCTGCACGCCCTCGCCGGACACGTCGCGGGTGATCGAGACGTTGTTGGAGGTCTTCCCCGTCTTGTCGATCTCATCGATGTAGATGATGCCGCGCTGCGCCGCTTCGAGGTCGTAGTCGGCGGCCTGGAGGAGCTTGAGCAGGAGGTTCTCCACATCCTCGCCGACGTAGCCGGCCT
>CAZZPX010000183.1:0-6537 GCA_964655955.1 uncultured Phycisphaerales bacterium
ACTCGATCCACAGGTACGTGCAGAGCACCAGCGAAAAGACGAAAGCGCCGAACACCATCTGGGCGGCAAGCGCGGAAAGGAAGGGGTGGCCAGCCTGAACCACGATGATGGCCCCGGTTCCCGCAAGCAGGCCCAGCACGATGCCGCCCACGATCCAGCCCGGCGTGGGCGGCGGTGAGTGCGAGGGGAAGATGTGCCCGACGAATCTCGCGACGCGATCGCGGCGATACGACCAGAAGAAGATGGCGGTGAAGAGCAGCAGGCCCACCGCGAAGATGTAGTAGGTCGAGCTGCGGAAGGGCTGCCCGCGCCAGGGCTCGCCGGTCAGGCCGCTGAGAAAGCCGCTCAGCGCCTGAAAGTGGACGAATCCCAGAAGGAAGAGATTGCGGTAGCTGAGCAGGTCGTGCCGCCGCGTGAAGAACTGGTGCGCCATCAGGCCGAACACGCCGACCGCGACCACAAAGCAGATCATGGTGACCAGAATTGGCTGCTCGGAAGTCATCGGGGCCGATCGATCCTTGAATCAGGGGGGGCGAACCTGCGGGGGACGCAGTATAGCCACGTGCGACCGCACGATCGGCGTACGCCGGGCGCAGGGGTGCTGTTCAGCCGCTCTCTCTACATCGTGAATTCTCCACGTTCGATTGAGGGGACTTGCCCGACCCGCAGGGGTTTGGCCGGCGGTCAGCCGCCGCGAATCGCCTCGTACTCGCCCGCCAGCGCCTTGGCGATCGCCGTCCAGGTGTAGTGCTCACGGGCGTACTGCTGTGCCCGGCGGGCGAGGTCGGTGCAGTGGTCCGGGTCGTCGAGCAGGCGCCGCAGGCCCGCTTCGACCGACTCGACGCTGAGTTCAACGAAATGGGCGGCTCGCGCCTCGGCAAGCTCCGGCACGTGGCATTCCTCGGTCACCAGGCACGCCTTCCCTACGAAGGCAGCCTCTACGACCGACATGGGATGCCCCTCCTGGCGGCTGGGCAGCGTGAAGATATCCGAGTCGCGCAGCAGCGCCAGGCGATCAGCGCCTCCCAGCATCCCCGGGAAGACGACTCTTTCCTCCAATCCCGTCTCGCGGACGTGCGCTTCGAGCTGCGGCTGAAGGCCGTTGTCCGGTCCGGCCACCACGAGCGTCGCCTGGGGATACTTCGGCGCGAGCCGGCAGAACGCGGGAACGAGCAGGTCCGCCCCCTTCTTGTGGTGGATGCGGGCCATGTAGCTGATCAGCGTCCCTTCCGGCTGGGCGAGACGCCGCCGAAACGTGCCCGGCTCGGGCAAGTGCTCGAACTCCTCCGCATCCACGCCGTTGGGCAGGGCGAAGTACGCCGTCCGTACGCCCAGCGCCGTGACCGCGTCAAGTTCGTAGCGGTTGGCGAGATGCAACTTGCTGGCGCCGGCGAGCATCCGTCCCTCGAAGAGCCGAAAGTAGATCGTCTTCTTGAGCCGCTTCTGCGCCATGGACCAGAAATCGAGCATGCCGTGCGGCATGACGACATACGGCGTGCCGGCCCGTCGCAGGGCAGCCGCCAGCTTGGTCGCCTTGACGTTCCACACGCCATGAAAATGCACGACATCGAAAGGCGGCGCCTGCGACTGCACAAAGCTGCTGAGGCTCTGGTCGGCGGGCAGTGCGAGAGCATTCAGCCCCGGGACACCCGCCAGGCCAAGCTGTTCCATGTCCGGCTCCTGGCCGGAAGTGGCGATGACGGTGACGTCGTGCCCCAGGCGGGCCAGGCTGCGGCAGAGACCGGCGGCGATCCGCGGCGGCCCGCCGTCCGCGATGCGCAGGCTGTGAATGACATGCAGAATCTTCATGGCCGGCCTTTCGCTTCCCCTGGACGCGCCCGGAAACTCCCTCCCGCCGGGAGATTACCGGCGGAAACCGAACTCCACAATGATCGGCCGATGGTCCGAGCCGACTGAACCGCCGACTCGGCAACTCACGACTCCCATCCCGGGCGTCAGGTAGACCTGGTCGGGCTGGACACGCAGCACTCCGGGTAGCGAACTGGGCCACGTCCCGAGCCAGGGATACGGACGGTGCGCCAGGCGCCAGGGCCCGGCGGCCCGGACGTTGCGACCCCTGCGGGAGAACGGTCCGCCGTTCAAATCTCCCGCCAGGACGGCCGGCACGCCGAGCGCCTCAGCGGTCGCCGCCAGGTGTGCCGCCACTTCGAACGCAGCGCGGTTTCCCGCCTCCCAGATGGCGACATGCTCCGGCCCGCGGATCAGGTGGCACGTGCCGACAAGGATCGAGCCGCCGGGCGTCTCAACCACCGCTGACTGCAGCGATCCTTCCTCGTACTTCGCCATCACCCGCCGCGGCGCCTGGTCGACAGGCAGGATCGGGTGCCGGCTGAGCAGCGTGGTGAACCAGCGGAAGCCGGGCTGGGACTTCAGTTGGTAGGGGTACGCATCGAGGAACTCGCCCCCCAGTGACTTCTTGTCGCCGGATGCTTCCTGCAGGCAGATGATGTCCGGGTCGACGCGACGAATCAGGGCACGCACCTTCTCCGCGTTGCGGGCATCGCCCTGGGCATTGAGGCTGAGCAGGATGTAACGTGGCGAGTCGTCCCGTGACAGCCCCGGCGCGGCCGGCAGCAGGCGGATCTGCCCGAACCACACCAGCAGGACGAGCGCGACGGGAATCGGCCGCCGCCAGCGGCGCAGCAGGCCAGCCGCTACGCCAGCCGCCAGGAGCAGCCCCAGGCCCAACTGGTTGTAGGCGCTCGCGACGTAGTCGAGCCAGGGCGCGTTGACGAGATCGCGCGGCGCGACGACGAGCAGCACCAGCCCGGCGAGCACGATGAGGCAGCAGAGCACCGCGGCTGAGACGCGCACGCGACGACGCAGGCGTTGCCCTGCCTCTGTTCGTCTTCGTCTGCGTCGCTTCACTTCCTGTTCCGCCGCTCCATGTTCCGTCCCGAGCGAGCCGCGTGCACGCCCATGTTGCGAGATCGATCGGTCGATAGCATATGGCCCATGCGCCTTTCCAGCCGCCTCATCTTCAATGCCTTCGTCAACTATGCCCGCCTGGGCACGACGTTTCTGCTGGGCGTCTTCTTCACCTGGTACGTCGTCGGGCGCATCGGCATGGTCGGACTGGGGACACTGGGGCTGGTGACGGCCACGTTCGGCATCTCCGGAGCGCTCGAATCGGCGCTGAGGCAGAGCCTGATCCGCGAACTTGCCGCCTCCATCGCCGAGGGCAGCCGCGACAAGGTCTCCAGAAGCGTCACCGCCGCCATGGTCTTCTGCGCGCCGGCCGCGGGAGTGGCGCTGCTGGTCGCGCTCGCGATCGCTGCTCTTGCGTACATCGGCTTCTTCAACACGGGCGGCGCGGAGAATCTGCACCTGGCGCTCGTGGCGCTGCTCATCGCGGAAGGCGTGCACATGGCGATCCGCCTGCTCGCCACGCCGTATTCACAATCCCTTTTCGCGGCGCAGCGGCTCGGCATCGACAACGCCTTGCGCGTGGTCGACCGCCTCATGTGGGTCGTCTCCGCCGTCGTCGTCTTCGGCTTCTGGCTTCCGGACAAGCCACTCTATATCCAGCTCTGCGGCTTCGCGCTCACCCGCTTGACCATCCAGAACTTCGACGCGCTCGGGGGGTACATCTGCGCCCGCATGCTCGTGCCCGGCGTCAAGGTCAACCTGCGTCAGATCGACTGGGGCGAGTTTCGCAGCATGGTCAGCACCGTCTGGCACACCGGGCAGGTCACCTTCCTCATGAACCTGCTCGATCAACTCATCGCCATCATCATCAATCTCTTCTTCGGCCTGACGTTCAACGGCGTCTGGCAGATCGTCGTGCAGGTCGGCGGGCAGGCGCGGCAACTCACCGAAGGTCTCGTGCGCGGCATCGAACCACTTGCCACCAAGATGCAGCACGAGGGGCGGGCCCAGGCGCTGGTCGAACTGTCCATCCGCACCATCCGCTATCAGCTCACCGTCTCGCTTCCCATGGTGATTACCTACCTGATCTTCCTGACGCCGGTGCTCGATCTGTGGGTGCGAGGCCGCCTCGCCAAGTCCGTCCAGGAACAGATTGCCGAGGGCGGGCACACGCTGCTCGACGCCTTCAACGTCTCGACGGCCGAGCAGGCGCTCAGCGCCGCCATCGGCCTCACCGCCATCATGTCCAGCATTCAGCTCATCGCCATGGTCGTGCGCGTGAGCGTGCGCGGCGTGGAGCGGATTCTCTACGGCATGGGCGAAGTGCAAAGCTACTCGTGGTTCGCCAAGTATGCGACGCTGATCGTGGTGGGATTGACCTGCATCTTCTTCGTGGCCATGGGCACGCCGGTGCTCGCGCCCGTGCCGGTGTTGATTGCGTACCTCCTGTACTACCAGGTGGTCATTCCCCGGGCCGCTCGGCGGAAGATGAGCTTTCCGATCGCGCGGGCCTGGCGCGAGTCGGCGCCCCGGCCGCTCATTGCCGCGGCCATTCTCGCCAGCCTCCTGGGCGTGGCACGGTACTTCCTGCCGTCACTGAGTCTGCTGTCGCTGCTCGGTCTGGTCGTGGGCGTGGGGATTGTCTACGCCGTACTGCTCTACACCGTTATCCTGCTGCCCGACGAGCGGCAGCGCGTCACGCAACTCATCAGCCGGCGTCTGCCCTTCCGCAAGGCGCGTACGACTTGAACCGGCAGTGAGGGAGTTTTATCGAGACGGCGCCACGGCGCGGATCGCCTCGGCCATGCCTTGCACCATCCGCGCGAGCGGATACTCCTCGAGGACGGTTCTGCGGGCGGCGTGAGCCATGCCCTCGACTTCCTTGCCGCCGGCAAGCACGCGCACCAGTTGCCGGGCGAGATCGTCGACGTCGCCGTGCCGCCAGGTCAGGCCGTTGATGCCCGGATGCAGCGCCTCGATTTCGGGGTTCTGCCGTTCGAGGGCGTCGCTGGTGATGACGGGCAGGCCGTAGCCGAATGCGTGCAGGATGCTCAGGCCGATGTTGGTGGGATAGCAGAAGGCGCGGGCGGAGAGCATCCAGGGTGCGAGTCGCTCTTCCTCGTAGATCGCCCCGGTGAAGGTGGTGCGTTCGTTGATGCTCAGTTCCGAGGCGAGGCGCTCGAGTTGCTCGCGTGCCGTGCCGTCGCCCACGATCACCAGCCGTGCCTCAGGCACATCGCGCACTGCACGGGCAAAGGCTTCGAGCAGCCAGTCCAGGCGATTGTCCGCTTCCAGGCGGGAGACGAAAATGATCGCCGGCCGATCGGCAAGCTCGTGCTCCTCCTGGAACCGCAGTAACTCGTGCGGTCGGCTCAGCCATAGGTTGCGCGCCTGCGAGATCGGCTCCTGGTCGAGGGCGTTGGGTGCGACGAAGAGGCGCCCGCGATCGAATCCGGCTCGCGCGAGCAGGTCGCTCGCCCGGTTGTTGTAGAAGAGCAGGGCGTCAGCCTTGCGCGCGAGGCGATTGCGCAGGGCCGCCCGCCAGCCCGCTTCCGTCTTGGAAAATCCATGTCCCCACAGGACCGTGCCGATGCCCAGCCTCCGAGCCTTGCGCAGCGCCCGCCCCAGGTCCAGGTTTCGGGCGTTCCAGGAGAAGACCGCCACATCAAAGCGCCCCGGCGTCAGCTCGCGATGCTGGGCCGGCTGGCGCAGAAAGGGCCCGTGCCGCGTCATCGGCGACCAGACGAGTTGAAACGACTCAGCCCCTTCCGCCTGGGGCAGCGTCGAGCCTTTCAGTTTCGGGCTGGGAAACAGCGTCAACTCGAGGTCCGGCAGCGACCCCAGGGCGCTGAACACCGGAATGCGATACTTCGGCAGGGCCGGCTGAAACAACGCCACCCTGATTCGCCTGTCGCTGCTGGCTGGCCCGGGAGGGTCGGACATGGGGTTCCGGCAAAGCCGCGGCTCACGCCTCCGGCTGCTCCTTGGGCGGAACGGGTGTCTCCGTCTGCACCGTCGCCGGCGCGGGCTCGGGCGTGACGCCTTCCTCCTCCTCCGGATGCGTCACCTCGATCAGGTTGCCCTCGTTGTCGAACTCCATCTCCGGCCGCTCGTCCAGATCCAGGTGGCGGTCCGCGATCACCCACAGCTTGATGATCGCCCGCAGGTCGGAATCCAGCACCACGGGAATCTCGTAGCTGTCCAGGCGCTTGATCGGCTGGGCGATGCGCACGTCGCGCTGGCGAACCTCGAAGCCTTCTTCACTGAGCGCATCGGCGATGTCCTTCTGCGTGACCGAGCCGTACAGGTGCCCCTGGTCGTTGCAGGAGCGCTCGATGGTGACCTCGTAGCCTTCGAGCTTCTCGATCATCTCCTCGCGCTTGGAGCGCAGGGCCCGCATCTCCGCCTCGGCCTGCTTGCGGCGTTCAGCGAGAGCTTCGATCTTTTCCTGGCTGGGCGTGGTGGCCATCGAGTGGGGGAGCAGGAAGTTGCGGGCATAGCCGGCCCGGACGTGAACCACGTCCCCGACGATCCCCAGACCTTCGACGTTTTCGGTGAGCAGAAGCTGGACGTGCTTTGACATGATGCTGTCCTTTCGGGATGAAAGTTAGGAGCGACCGGGTCGCTTCAACGGTGCTGAGTTGTCGC
>CAZZPX010000184.1:0-6537 GCA_964655955.1 uncultured Phycisphaerales bacterium
GACTTCACGCTGGCGCCGGCGGCGAGCTGCGTCTACGCCTCGCTCGCGGCGCTGCTGCTCGTGCTGCTGGTGATCTGGCTGGGGCAGGCGCTGACGTATCTGGGCCTGGCGCTCGTGGCGGGCGCGGTGGCAGCGTTCTTCCTGCCCTTCGAGCCCACGGAGGGAATCGGCCGCTTCATCATCGCCGTCACCATCCTCGCGATGGCGTTCTCGATTCTCAAGGCAGGGATGCGCCTGCTGTTGAGTCTTCCCTGGCAGCCGCTCGCCGTGGCGCGCAACGTGCTCGACGAGGCGGTGCGGGCGAAGATCTCCGCGGTCTTCATCGTCCTGCTCATGCTGGGAATGGCGTTCCTGCCCAACCTGCTCGATCCGGGTCAGCCGCTGCGCTACCGCATCCAGACGTTTCTCCAATGGGGCACGGGCGGGGCGTTCGTCATCCTCGCGTTTCTCACCATCTTCCTGTCGATCTCGACTGTCGCCTTCGAGCAGCGCGATCGGCAGATCTGGCAGGTCATCACCAAGCCCATCGCGCGCTGGAAGTACCTGCTGGGAAAGTGGATCGGCGTGATGGGGCTGAACCTCGTGCTGCTCGGCGTCGTGGGCTCTGCGATCTTCATGTTCACGCAGTACCTCCGCCAGCAGCCCGCACTGGACGGGTACGACCGCTACGCCGTGCAGGAGGTCGTGCTCACGGCCCGGGAGAGTCGGCGACCCTCCTATGAGGATCCCACCGGCGCGGATCTGATCGGGATGATCGATCGCAAGCTGAACGAGTACGAGCTGATGGATTCGCCGCTGCTTCAGGCAGCCCCGGTCGACACGCTGCGCAGCAAGATCCGCGAGTACCAGCGAGTGCGCCGCGAGGAGCCGCAGCGGGCTGAGGCGATCGCGAATGAGTTGTTTCGCTACGCGCTGATTCGCCGCCTGCACGATGAGCTGATCGAAGAGGCGCGGACGCGCTTTCGCACGCTCTCGCCCGCGGTGCAGGGCCAGCTCGAGGGGCGGCAGTTCACCTTTGAGGGGCTGGAGCACGCTGCCCAGCGCAGCCGCTCGATCATCCTGCGCTACAAGGTGAACTCGGGGAGCAATGATCCGCTGGCGCAGATTCCGCTGACGTTCATTCTGCCGGGCCTGCCCGAGCCGCTGGTGCAGCCGACCGCGCTGAAGCATCTGCAGACGATCGACGTGCCGGTCCAGGCGATCGCGCCGGATGGCACGTTCGGCGTCACCATCATCAACGGCGACATCCGCACGGGGGAGAGCTACGAGAACGCGATCAATTTCCCGCCGGACGGCCTGGAAGTGATGTACACGGTCGGCACGTTCGAAGGCAATTACGCCCGGGCGATGCTGGTTCTCTGGATCAAGCTGGGGCTGCTCAGCGCCATGGGGATCGCGGCGGCGACGTTTCTCAGCTTTCCCGTGGCGTCGCTCTTCGCATTCGTCGGGTTGTTCGCGGCTGAGTCCGCCTCCTTCCTGCGCGAGTCGCTGAAGTATTACACGACCCAGGAGAAGGAAGGGCTGGAGGTGGTGGTGACGATCGTGATTCGCGTGGTCGGCTGGTTCGTGATCTGGCTTTTCGGCCCCTACACTGACTTGAGGCCGACGGAGCGGCTGGTCGAAGGCCGATACGTGTCCTGGGAGCAGTTGGTGATGGCGGTGCTGACGCTGGGCGTCGCCAGCGTGCTGATCGGGTGCCTCGGCTACCTGATCTTTCGCCGCCGCGAGCTGGGAACTTACAGCGGGCACTGAACGTAACACCGCTGGGCGCGGGGCCCGGTTGGGCGAAAGGAACAGCGAGGGGGCGACAGACCATGCGAGCGAACCGAACCATCAAAGCCATCTGCCTCTTCCTGGTGCTGTTGTGCCTGGTGGGGATGGGCGCGCTGAACCCGCGCATCACCGCCTCGGCCAGCGAGCATCAACTCACCTTCACCACCGAAGCGGCGGAGGGTCTGCCTCCCGAGGTGGCGGTGGCGGTGGCGATGGGGGCGTTTCGCGGCATCGCCGTGGACTACCTGTGGATCCGCGCCAACCAGCTCAAGCAGGATGGCAAGTTCTACGAGGCGATCCAGCTTTCCGACTGGATCACGCGCCTGCAGCCGCGCTTCCCCAAGGTGTGGATCTTCCACGCCTGGAACATGGCCTACAACATCTCCGTCGCGACCAACACGGACAAGGAACGCTGGCAGTGGGTGGATGCGGGCATCCGCCTCCTGCGCGAGGACGGGATTCGCATGAATCCCAACGACATGGACCTGCACCGCGAGCTGGCGTGGATCTTCCTGCACAAGATCGGCGGCAACACGGACAACGTCAATCGCTATTACAAGCGGGAACTCGCCCGCACCTGGCACATCCTCCTGGGCGAGCCGCCGGAAGGGAAGGAGGCGCGCGTCGAGTGGCTCGAGGCGATCGCCGCCGCACCCGATGCGCTCCCCGAGGTCTTCGCGCAGTCGCCGGATGCCAAGCGCATCTACACGCACCTCACGGAAGATCTGCAGGTGCGTGCGGGGATGCCGCTGCTCGAACTGGTGGCCCGTCTGGACGCCTCGATGTTCCGCTACTCCTCCCAGACGCTCGATCTCTTCGAGCGCATCGCGGAGGACAACCGGCAGGCGGTCGAACTGCTCAGGCTCGATCCCTCGGTGCTGCGCGACGACACGGTTGCGAAGCTGCGCGAGATGCGCACGGACCCGGGGTTGCAGGATGACTGGGATCTGCTGCTCAATCACCTGCGCAAGCGCATTCTCATCGACGAGTACAACATGGAGCCGCTGCGCATGGCGCGCTACACGGCGAAGTACGGCCCGATCGACTGGCGCAATCCCGGGGCGCACGCGCTTTACTGGGGCCAGCGCGGCGTGGAGCGCGGGTTGACGCGCGAGGCGAGCGAAGACTTCGACCAGGTGAACAGCGATCGCATCGTGCTGCAGTCGATCCAGGAGATGCGGCGCAGCGGCGACGTGGACTACAACGTGGTCACCGGCGAGTACATCCTGCTGCCCAATCTCGACTTCCTCGCCTCCTATGAGGGCGTGCTCATGGAGTTGATGGAGCGAGACACGACCCGCAAGAACGCCTACAACCTCTACCGGGCCGGCTACTTCAACAACCTGCGCGACGCCATCCGCTCCTATTTCGCCTATGGCGACAAGGAGAAGGCGCAGCAGTACCTGAGCAAGCTCAATCGCGAGGCGGCGGCGCACGACGACATCTTCGAGCACTATCTCTATACGGATCTGGATCGCTTCATTCAGGCGGAACTCTACGACCGCCTCAACAACACGCACGTCGCCAACGACCACATCTTCCAGTCAATGGCGGGCGGTTTCATCCAGCTTGTGCGCGGCGACTTCAAGCGCTACCGGGCGCAGATGACCTACGCGAGGTGGGTCTACGACTATTACGAGAGCGAACAGAATCGCAACACCATCGAGACCAGCGAGAACCGCATGGCGCTGCGGCCGTTCGGTGAGATGATGCAGGCGGCGTTCCTGGCGGCGTTCCAACAACTCGGACCGTATCAGCAGGTCGTGATGTATCGCAGCGCCCCGCCGCAGTTGCGGCTGTGGGTGTACGACGAGTTGCGGCAGAGCTGGCTGCAGCAGGTGGGCGACGAGGCGAGCTTCCGCCGCGCCTTTCCCATGCCGGACGGTTATGAAGCATGGCTGAAGATGACCGATGCGCAGAAGCGCCAGCGGATGGAGCTTGACGCGCAGACGGCGATCCGGTTCCAGATGCAGTGACACGGACGAAGGTCGAATGACGAATGCCGGAGCGCCGGGAGCAGCGCTCGCAGCACACCACGCGCACCAGCCTCCTGATCCCAACTCCCCAATTCCCCAACCCCCCCAGTCCTTTCCTCACCATGGGCACACTCCGCGACTTTCAGAATCTGATCCGTGACCGCTACTTCGCCACTGACAGCGCGCGCGGCGTGCCGGGCACGTTCATGTGGTTCATCGAAGAGGTGGGCGAGTTGGCGACGGCCCTGCAGGAGAACGCGCCGGGACAGACGCCCACGCCCGAGCAGCGGCGCAATCTCGAGGAGGAGTTTGCCGATGTGCTCGCCTGGCTGACGACAATCGCCAACATCTGCAACGTCGACCTTGAGCGCGCCATCGAGAAATACACCGACGACAAGCGCAGCCCGGAGGGTGTGAAGCATTGAGCGCTGAGGCGGGCGAATCGGTCCGGACGCCCGGCGCGCGATTGCGGACGCGCTGGCGCTGGGCCTTCTTTGTCTTCGCCTTCGCGCTCACCACGGCGACGCACTGGCCGAACCTGCGCATCGAAAGCGGCGTGATCGATCGGCCGGACCTGTTGCTGCACGCGACGAGCTTCGCCGCGCTGACTGTGCTGATCTTGCTGAGTCGTTTCTTCGCAACCGAGGCGCTCGCATGGCGCAACCTGCTGGCGGCACTTGCGCTCGCTCTTGCCTGGGCCGGGCTGGATGAGATTTCACAAGCGCTTCCCGGGCTGAATCGCACGGTGGCGTGGAGCGACTTTCTCGCCAATTGCCTGGGCGTGGCGCTGGTCGGGTGCGTTTGCTGCGTCTGGCGCGTGCAAAAGGGCGCCACAGGCGCAAACTGATTGCGATTCCGGCTGGATCGCTCGCCTGTCGCCGATAGGATGCGAGTGGACACACATGTATCGCTGTGCGCCGCCCACTGCGGTTGTGCGTCCGGCGACGAGGCGCGGTGATTCCCGAGGATCGTGCCCGGTAGCATCACTCGGGTCATGGCAGGCGGTCGGCGCGGCGGCAGAGGCGCGCATCGGCGCAACCGCGGGTGCGCACGCTGGAACTGTGCGGACCGCTTCCACAGGAACGGAGACGAGCGAATGCTGACAGTCACGGATGAAGCCACGAAGTTCATTGCCGGCCTTCTAGACGAGGCGGACGCGCCCGATGGCGTCGCGGCGCGCATCGTCGCGACGCAGGACGGTCTGCAACTGGGGATGGATCAGGCGCGGGACGAAGACGCCACGTTCGAGCATGACGGCCGCGTCGTCCTCATCGTCGACCCGCAGACGCAGGGGATTCTCGACGAGCGCACGCTCAATCTCACGGAAGGCGAGGAAGGCAACCGGCTCGCCCTCGAGTAGCGAGCCCGGCAATCCGCGCTTGGCGACGCGTGATGCAGCGGCATCACGGTGATCGCAAGCGCGCAGCGAACACACACGGCGCGGACGGACGGGTCCGCATATTCGGCTGGGCTGTATCCGGGAAGCCCGAAGGAAACAGTGACATGCCCGACCAGCTTCAGGCACTCTGCGAAGACATCCTGGACAACCTTGAGGACGCGGCCGCCTGCGTGCTCGAAGACGACTACCCCGATCCCGACGAGAGCGCGGAGCTGCTCAAGGCGCATCTCGAGGAGACGCTGGCGCGGATCGAGGCGGCGCTGGGAGAATTGGGTGGAGATCAGCCGCCGGTCACACATCCGCTGCCGGCGACGCTGCCGGAGATCGCGCAGCGCTGCCGCACCGTGGCGCGAGATCTGTTTCTGGCGGAGGGCGTCCTGCGGCGCTCCGAGGAAGACCTGCGGGCGCATCTGGTGGCGCTGCGCGGCCTGATCGGCACGAAGCCGGGCGGCTTCCTGGATCTGGCGCACGTGTCGGCCTGAGCGGGCAGTAGCTCACGCAGCGGCGCGGCAGTGCGCGCCGCCACGCCTGCAGGAATTCGTCGTCTGGCGGTGATCGCTGCCACCCGCGGGCGCGCCGGGCCGCTCGGTTGTCACATCTTGCCCGAGAGGAACTGGTCGGCGAGCGCATCGAGATCTTCCCCGTCGTCGTCCGTCGCGGGCTTGCCGCCGGCGACGTCGAGCGGTCCCCCCATCGCCTGGATGCGCGACTTGAGATCGCCCACGAATGAGATGCGGATGCCGAAGTTCTCGCCGATCTTCACGGCGGTGCCCGTGCCGATGCCGACGTTGTTGACCAGCAGTTGCAGCTCGTCATCGACGGTCTTGTGGAGTTCGATGATGGCGCCCGGGCTCCAGGCGAGGACCTCCTGCAGCGGCATGCGTCGCTCGGCGATCTGGACGATCACGGGCACCTCGAGCTTCATCGTGTGTTCCAGGTCGGCCATACCCCATCATCGGCAGGAGGGGGCGGGCGGCTGCAGCCGGGTGGATTGCCGGCGGCGAAGGGCGTATTGTGCTCACGCCGGTTGCACGCAGTTCGGTCACCGGGCGGGCACGACTGCATGACTCCACTCCTTCTCGCCGCATCTGAATCGCAGCACACCATGCTCATCACCATGGTGGCGGCGATCGCTGCGGGCGTGCTGCTCATCGTCGTGGCTCGCCGGCTCGCGTTCCCGGCGATCGTCCTGCTCCTGGGCGGGGGCGTGCTGCTCGGCCCGGTGGGGCTCGGCGTGATCCAGCCCGCCGCCCTCGGCGACGGACTGGGCGTCATCGTTTCCCTGGCGATCGGCCTGATTCTCTTCGAGGGAGGCCTCACGCTCGACCTCTCCGGCTACCGCGAAGCCTCACTCATGATCAAGCGGCTGCTCAGCGTCGGCGTGCTCGT
>CAZZPX010000185.1:0-6502 GCA_964655955.1 uncultured Phycisphaerales bacterium
TGCCGTCGTCTCACCATCTGATCGACGAGCCGTCTATTCCTACGCTCCAGCGATTGGCTGGACTTGTGAGTATTTCAGCTAATTCGATGTGTTCCGTCAAGAGGCGGCTCCCGCCTGCCTGTCCCGGGCCCCCAGGGGGGCGACGCCTCGGAGCCCCGGCCGCGCAGCTTGCCCAGATTGACAATGAACGTCCCCTCGCACCGCGACTGCGCGAGGAAATCTGCCGACGAGCCGGCTGTGCGGAGGGCGCGGAACAACGCTGGCCACCAGCCGCCTCCAGAGGTAGCATGACGCCGACATGCCCGTCTTCGTGAACTGGCTGCTGCGCCTCGTCATCACCAATCCCATCTGCGTCCGGCTCGTGCAGGGGGGATCGCGGCGGGCACGCCACTTCTATATCCGCAGCGGCTACCTTGCCGCTCTCATCGTGGTTCTCCTCTTCGCGCTGCTGGGGCGGGCGAGCGGTTCGAGCCTGAGCTACCAGGAACTCGCCGCGGCCGGCGCTGTGAGCTTTCAGACCGTCAGCTACCTGCAGGTCTTTCTCATCTGCCTGCTCACGCCGATCTTCATGGCCGGGGCCATCGCGCAGGAGAGCAATCCGCGGACCTGGGACATCATCCTGACCACGCCCCTGAACGCCACACAGGTGGTGCTGGGCAATCTGTTCGGGCGGCTCTTCTTCGTGATCGCCCTGCTGGCCAGCAGTCTGCCGCTCTTCGCGGTGACGCAGTACTTCGGCGGCGTACCGGGCCGCTCCATCTTCATGAGCTACGCCATCGCGGGGTGTTCGGCGCTCCTGGTGGGTGCGATCGCGGTGACACTGAGCGTGACGCGCACGGGCGGGCGGCGGGCGGTCTTTGTCTTCTACACGGCCGTCGTCGCCTACCTCGGGGCGACCTTCGCCATCGACCGCATCGTGAACATCGGGGTGTATCCCAACGAAGTCACGCCGGTGACAGCGATCAACCCCTTCCTGGCGATGCGGGTGCTGCTTCAGCCGAGCAACTACCTCCTGCCGGATCCGGTGGCGCTCTCGCAGATGGGGCCGCTCGCCAAATTCTGGTACGGCTCGCCGGCCACGACCTACTGCCTCCTGGTGCTGGCGATCAGCCTGGCGCTGATGGTGCTCTCGGCGGTGACGATGCGCATCATCGCCACGCATGTCGGGCAGGTGGCGTGGTATCGGCGGCTGTTCAACCTGCGGGCCGGCAATTCGCGCACGCGACCCCCAAGCCAGGTGTGGAACAACCCTATCGCCTGGCGTGAGGCATACGCCAAACGGCAAGGGCTGGGCAAGCTCGTAGCGCGCTGGGGGTTCGTCCTGGTCGGGCTTCTGTGCGTGGTGACCGTGCTGGCTCTGCACTTCAGCGGTCGGCTTCAGCCGACCGAATTCCGCTTCACCTTGCTGGCGCTGTCCGGTTCGGAACTAGCGATCGTGGTTCTGGCGGCACTGAACCTGTCGGCGACGGCGGTGGCGCGCGAGCGCGAGGACGGGACGCTCGATCTGCTGCTCACCACAGCCATTACCCCTTCGGACTATCTCTACGGCAAGCTGCGCGGACTGTTCACCTATTTGCTGCCCATGACGGCCGTCCCCGCGGCGACGCTCATGCTGGCGGCGGCGTACGTGCTTGCGGGCGGGCTGGGCGCGTCGGCCGGGGTGTCGGTCCAGCAGCAGACTGTGAGCGGCGCAATCCACACGCCGCTCGTCCTGCCCGAGACGATCATTGCCGCTCCCCTGGTCATCTTCGCCTTCATCGGCTTCTGCGTGATGATCGGCCTGCAGTGGTCGCTCAAGAGCAAGGGGACGATCGGCTCGGTGGTCTCCACCGTTGCCGTCGTGCTGGTCGTGCTCAGTGTGATCAGCTTCTGCGGGTTGCAGAGCGGCCAGTCGATTCCCATTGTGGGCACGATCCTGGCGATGCTCAGCCCGGCGACGATGATGTACGCCTCGGTCTTCCCGGCGGACTCGCTCATGGGAACGATCGAGTCGGGCGGTATCGCGGCGGCGAGACTCAACGTCGTCATCGGCGGCGCGATCACCGCCGTCGCCTACACCGTCATCATCTACGGCATGCACACGAACATGGTGCGAACGTTCGACATGACCGTGCGGAAGCTGACCGGAACGACGTAGGGAGAAGGGCGAACGACGAGTGGCATGGGGTCGTCCTTCGCCGCCAGGCGGGCGAAGCGCGCGAGGAAGAGGCGCGCCGGCGTTTCAGCGCGGCGCGCAGAGCCCAATGAAAACGCCGACCCTGGAAGGGCCGGCGTACGGGTGATCGAGAGTTGCGACGCGTGCTCAGCGGCGTCGACGTGCGACGAGTCCGCCCAAGCCAAGCAGCGCCAGGCTGGAAGGCGCCGGGATCACGTACTCGATGAAGCGGCCCGACACGCCGGGATTCTCGTTCTCGAGCAGGTTGCCGGTGGAGGGATCCATCTCCCAGACGCCGTCGCCTGCGGTCAGCAGCAGGTTCCCGTTGCCGAGGCGGAAGACGCCGCGGCCGTCGTTGAAGAACCAGGTACCGTAGATGGACCCGTCAGCGTCGAAGTCAGTGACGGTGTCACCGCTGAACGAGGCGTTCAGGAACCCGCCGGGGAGCTTGCTGTCGACGGAGATCTGCTCAGGGAAGTTGACGGTAAAGAGCACGCTGTTGAGCGTGCCATCCGGGTTGTACAACCGAACGTTATCGGTCGATCCCTGGATGTCGGCGAGCAGGGCACTGCCGTCGTCCAGGAAGAGGATGTCGAAGGGATCGGAACCGTCGTTAATGAAGTCGGGCAGGCGGCTGTGCGGCCCGTCGAAGGCGGCGACGTAGTCGTCACCGCTGGTGACGTAGAGGTTGCCGTTGTAGAAGTCAATGCCGCGAATGTTGTTCAGCCCATCCGAAGCATCGGCAAAGACGTCGAAGAAGCTGCCATCCATGTTGAAACGGTAGACCGTGTCTTCGATCTGGTCAGAGACGTAGATCAGGCCGTCGGGCCCGGGGACGGCGTTGACGGGCGTGCTGAACATGCCGCTGCCGTCGATCAGGACGCCGAGGTACGTGCCATCGAACGGATCGTACATGCCGACAGTGTCAGAGAGGGAATCGGGGATGAGCAGGAACTGAGCGGATGCCGTACCGGCGATCAGCGCTGCCGCACCTGCAGCCAAGACGTGTAACTTCCTCATGTGTTTCTCCTTCCCGTGTGCCGTCCGTCCGTGGTCGACACGACCCGAGACGGGACGGTTCCGTGAATCTTGAATGACGGCGATGAGGCTCGCCGCACTTAAAATCAAGACGTCTGGCGGAGCGAACGGCGCTGATCGTTCGGATGCACGTTCTGCTGGATGTGCTTTGAAGATGCCTGCGCAATGGCTCCGCAGCTTCCCTTGGCGCCAACCCGATGCTACCACGGAATCAGCGGCGGTCAACCGTCCACTTATCGGATTTTGGTGCAGAGACTGGGCCTTCTCGTGATGTCGCCGAAGTAGTCGCGGTCCTCAACACGCGCGCCGGGTTTCCTCGGTCTGGACCGCGGCAATTGATCACTCCTGAGGTTTCCCATCTTCACAGCCATGCGCAAGCCCACGAAGAGTGAGCCGCGACGGCAGCGCTGCGCCTGCTCATGTGCCGTAGCCGTAGTTGCCCAGGAGCACTCCCAGGTCGCTCTGGTCGACATCCCCGTCGGCGTCGAAGTCGGCGTCTTCGTCGTAGGCGGGATCGCCGTCCGTGGCTCCGTAGGCGGCGAGCAGCGCGCCCAGGTCCGCTTGGTCTATGTCGCCGTCGCCGTCCACATCGCCGGGCGGCGTGGGATCGCCGAGCACCGCGTACTCGATGAAGTAGCCGGAAGCGCCCGGGTTCTCGTTCTCGACGAGCACGCCGGCCGTTTCGTCATATTCCCAGACGCCGTCGCTGGCCGTCACGAGCAGGTTGCCGTTGCCCAGGCGATACACGCCGCGCCCGCCGTCGAAGTACCACGTCTCGGCGATGTCGCCGCTGGCGTCGAAGTCGGTGATCTGGTCGCCGGCGACGGCGGCGTTGAGAAAGGCGCCCGGAGCGAGCGTGTCGGCCTGGATTTGATGCGGCCCGTTGACGCTGAAGAGCGTCGCCTCGAGGTCGCCGTTCGAGTCGTAGCGGCGAACGTGATCGGGAAAGCCCTCCGCGTCGGAGACGAGCGCGTCGCCATCGTCGACGAATTGAATGTCGAAGGGATTGCAGCCGCCGCTGATGAAATCGGGCACCCGGCTGTGCGGACCATCGAATGCCGCGATGTACCCGTCTCCGCTGGTGACGAAGAGCAGGCCGTTGTAGAAAGTGATGCCGCGCAGACTGTTCATGCCATCGGAGCTGTCGGCGAAGGTGTCGACGTAGTCGCCGCTCGCGTCGAAGCGCATGACGGAGTCATAGACCTGATCGGAGACGTAGATGAGCCCATCGGGTCCGACGATGGCGTTGAAGGGCGTGTAGAACAAGCCCGTGTTGGGAATAAGCACGCCGAGGTACGTGCCGTCGGACGGGTCATACATGCCGACCGTGCGCGAGGTGGCGTCGGGGATGAGCAGGCATTGCGCCGAGGCTGCGCCAGCGAGAAATGCGACTGAAGCAAGTGCGAGCAGTGGATGCGACGACATTGGCGATTCTCCGGAAGATGAACTGAAGCTGGAAGCGCGTTGGCAGAAAGTCGGGCGGAAGCGCGACGCAGATCTCGCGACCATCTTCAGCGCGCTGCGAGAACGCTGACTGCACCGCATCGGCGCAACACCTGCACCAACGCAGTGGCTACGGCAGCAGCACGGCTGGCGACGAAGGAGCTTCGCACCTGGCCTCTCCGCTTTTACCCACAGATTACTCCCGTTTCTTTGCGGGGCAACCAGGAGTTCGAGATTTGCGGCGACGAATGCCCTATGCCCCACCGCCCGAGCCATCCTCTCGATTGCCCCCGCACAGCGCCCCTTGAGAGCGGGCTGCGGACCGAATCCGTGTTCGACTTCGGCTCGGGAAAGGCGACACCACGTTCCATGTGCCGAGCCCGTTGCTCGCCGCGATGCATCTCGACATGTCGAAACCCGCAGCAGGGTCGCGCCGGTGCCCCAGAGGCGCTGTGAATCGCGCCGGGTGCCGCAGCATCGTGTCAGACGGCGCCAGCGAGCAGCCTATGAGCCCGTGGCGGCGACTCGCACGCCGCGGCACGTTCGAGCCTCTGACGCTCTCACTCACCCAACTGCATCGCAGCGAGAAAGGACCTCATAATGAAACGTTTCCACTTGCTGGCCATTCTGGGTCTGCACCTCGGCGCCGTCGTCGGCGCGCAGGCGGCCAACGTCGAATTCAGTCAACTCAACTGGCTCGCCGATGACGGCACGGTGCTCCTGGCGCCGTCCATGGTCGGCCAGGCGGAATTCCACTTCGATCCCGCCGACCCGCAGGATCAGCAGCTTCTGCAGCCCAACGGCGGCGGATACGTCAATGTCGTGCTTTCCGCCAACGGCCAGCAGCCGCAGTGGGTCGTGCGCAATCTCTATCTTGCCTACCCCGATCAGGTTTACCTGGGCGGTAGCACGCCTTCCGTGCAGTTTCGCCTGCCCATTCAGCAGAACGGCGAGATCGTCGAGTTCGTGAACTACAGCCTGACGGTTACGCCCACTGTTCTCGACGCACCCGACTTTGGTCTCGACGGCTTCAGCACCGTGCAGCTGACCGACTACCACGTCGGCGGTTTCAACGGCGGCGGCAGCGGTCTCGCCCTTACTCCCTTCATCATCGGACCGTGGATCGGCGACTGGATCGACTCCTTGCCCGTCGACTGGGCCTGGATCTCGGTTCCGACCGACGAGGTCGAGGAGATCGACGAGGATCTCAATGGCTGCGCGCCCGGCTCCTGCGCCCGCTCCATCAAGTACCTCAGCGCCACGAACGCCTTCGCGACGGATGACGCTCAGGATGTCTATGACGACCTCTACGATGACATGAATACCGACGCGAACGGCACCGCGGATGATGACATGCTCGACGGCAAGAACGAGTACACCTCCGACAACGAGCTGCCCATCAACACGGAGCTGGTGTACGGCTTCGGCGCCAACATCGATGACATCATGGAGAAGCTGCGCAACGGCGCTGACATCGAGATTCTCATCAGCTGGTCGGGCGGCGGCGGACACGCTGCCATGATCACCTCCATCGTCAAGCATGCCGACGGCAGCTACACCATCACCTACGTCGACGACCCCAACCAGGGTGACGGCGTCGCCGAGAATGAGGAACACACCATCAAGGTGAATCCGGACGGCACGTTCGACGGCGGCGTCGTCGATGGCTTCATGGTGGAGGAGGCTTATGTCCCAGGCGACGTCGACGGTGACGGCGATGTCGATCAGGGCGACCTTGGCGACCTGCTCTCCGCCTACGGCTCCAGCGAGGGCGACGACAACTACAACCCCGACGCCGATTTCAACGGCGACGGCCACGTCGACCAGAGCGACCTCGGCGAACTGCTCGGCAACTACGGCGTCGGC
>CAZZPX010000186.1:0-6502 GCA_964655955.1 uncultured Phycisphaerales bacterium
CGGCAGCAGAATCCCAATGAGCAGGGCCACGATCGCCACCACCACGAGCAGTTCGATCAGGGTGAACGCGCGCGGCAGCGGTCGTGGTTGCCGGGTCTGCATCGGTTCCGTCTCCTCGAAGCCTCTTCCTCTTACCAGCTTACGCACATTCGACCGCGGGGCAAGAGAATTCCGCTCCTTGCCTCCCGCGCTGCCCGCCTTTCACGCGCCTGATCCCGCCTTGCCTCGCAGGCGGCCGGCGGCTCTACTGCGGCTCACATGACCGCCCTCTACGACCAGCACACGCACTCGCACCACTCCATCGACAGCGAGACGCCGCCCCGGGCCAACGTCGAGGCGGCGCTGGCTGCGGGACTCGTGGGCGTCACCTTCACCGAGCACTTCGACACCCATCCAGATGAATGGGATACCTGCCGCTACGACGAAGCAGCCTACAGCCGCGATCTCGCCGAGCTGCGCGCGGCCTTTCGCGAGCGAACCTTCGTCGGCAAGGGAATCGAGATCTGCCACCAGCCCGGCCGCTGGCAGTTCATCCTTGACTTCCTGGCACAGCACGAGTTCGACCTGGTGATACTGAGCGTGCACTGGACGGAGCGCGGGCCGATCCACGAGCGCGCCTGGTGGGAGCAGTTCCGCACGCTCGAGCAGGCGATCGAGCATTACATCCGCACGGTGCGTCAGGCGGCCGAAGATGCGGAGCGCGCCGCCGCGAGCGCGGGAGCGCGCGTCTTCGACGTGCTGGGACACTTCGATCTCGTCAAGCGCTACACGCTGCGCCTGTGGGGCGAGGTCGCGCCGCCCTGCGATGCGGCCCTGCTCGATGAGACCCTGGCGACCTGCATTGCGGCGGACC
This sequence comes from uncultured Phycisphaerales bacterium, assembly GCA_964655955.1. Lineage (GTDB taxonomy): Bacteria > Planctomycetota > Phycisphaerae > Phycisphaerales > JAGLTS01 > CAZZPX01. Next base: position 854 of record CAZZPX010000186.1, read on the forward strand.
TCACGCCGGAGATCAACACCTCGCTGCTGCGGCAGGGAGGCGGCGAGCCGATGCCCGGCCTCGAGGTGCTGGCCCGTTATCGGGCGGCGGGAGGTGACGCGGTCAGCCTCGGCTCCGATGCGCATCTCGCCGAGCACGTCGGGGCCGATTTCGACAGAGCGCTCGGCCTCGTCAGGCAGGCCGGCCTCGAGGCGATCGCGCTCTATGAAGCCCGAAAAAGACGCAAGGTTTCTTTAGCGTAGGTCGAGGCGGCCGGGACGAATTCAACGGCGGCGAGCGGGCGCTCCGGCAGGCCCCGCCCGTGTGGCTGAATCGCAAGAAATCGCCCGAAATTGGCCTCAGCATTTCGCCGTGATGCGTCCGCTTTGCTGTACCATGCCCGGCCCGCTGGACGATTCGTACCAGTCCGGCTGCGACTGGGGCATGCATTCGGTTCTCTCTCTCATTCCCTCGGAGACGTCCCGAGCGGCTGAGCCCTCACTGATCTGGTTGCAACCTGAAGAATCGAAAGGACAAGGTGCATCATGTCGAGCTTCGTCAATGAGTTCATGGCGCAGGTCGAGGCGAAGAACCCCGCGCAGCCTGAATTCGTCCAGGCCGTCCGCGAGGTTGTGGAATCACTTGACGTCGTGATGGAGCGGCATCCGGAGTACCGCAGCGCCAAGATCCTCGAACGCATCGTCGAACCGGAACGCGTCATCATCTTCCGCGTCCCCTGGCTCGACGATCAGGGCGATGTGCAGGTGAACCGCGGCTTCCGCGTCGAATTCAACAGCGCCATCGGCCCCTACAAGGGCGGACTCCGCTTCCACCCCTCCGTCAACCTCGGCATCCTCAAGTTCCTCGGCTTCGAGCAGGTCTTCAAGAACTCCCTCACCACGCTCCCCATGGGCGGCGGCAAGGGCGGCGCCGACTTCGATCCCAAGGGCAAGACCGACAATGAAGTCATGCGCTTCTGCCAGAGCTTCATGACCGAACTCGCCAGACACATCGGACCGCAGACCGACGTCCCCGCCGGAGACATCGGCGTCGGCGGCCGCGAAATCGGCTTCCTCTTCGGACAGTACAAGCGCCTGCGCAACGAATTCACCGGCGTCCTCACCGGCAAGGGTCTCAACTGGGGCGGCTCGCTCATTCGGCCCGAGGCGACCGGCTACGGCACCGTCTACTTCGCCGCCAACATGCTCGGGACCAAGGGCGACAGCCTCAAGGGCAAGACCTGTCTCGTCTCCGGCTCGGGCAACGTCGCCCAGTACACAATCGAGAAGGTCAACGAACTCGGCGGCAAGTGCGTCACCGTCTCCGACTCCAACGGCGTCATCCACGACCCCAGGGGCATCGACGCCACCAAGCTCGCCTGGCTCATGGATCTCAAGAACGTCCGTCGCGGACGCGTCAAGGAATACGTCGATCAGTTCCCCGAGGCTGAGTACATCCCCATCGACCCCGGGATGGACTACAACCCCGTGTGGAACTTCAAGGCCGACTGCGCCTTCCCCAGCGCCACCCAGAACGAGATCAACGGCAAGGACGCCCAGACCCTCATGGACAACGGCGTCTTCGTCGTCGCCGAGGGCGCCAACATGCCCTCCACGCCCGACGCTGTGGATGTCTTCCTCAATAAGAAGATCCTCTACGGACCGGGCAAGGCCGCCAACGCTGGCGGCGTCGCCGTCTCCGGCCTCGAGATGAGCCAGAACGCCATGCGCATCAACTGGTCCCGCGAGGAGGTCGACAACCGCCTCAAGGGCATCATGAAGGCCATTCACACCGCCGCCTACGACGCAGCCGAGAAGTACGGCACGCCGGGCAACTACGTCAACGGCGCCAACATCGCCGGCTTCCTCAAGGTCGCCAACACCATGATGGATCTCGGCGTGGTCTGAGTCGGCGCACCCCCGCCGCTCCCCTGCACCTTGCCCTGCCCCAGCCCGGAACCGACGCGTTCCGGGCTGTTTTCGCGCCGGCTGACCCGATCCGGTCGATTGCTACAGATTCCCGTAGATCACACCGGCGCAACGCCGTACGAATTCAGGACGTTGCGCCGATCCGCGCCGCCCCTCGCCGCCGCGGCGCTCCGCGTCATTTACAATGCAGCGCTCTACTCACCTTGGAGATCGCGCCTGTGGAGCAGGCCAGCCGCAAGAACAAGCCCAGGCATCTGCGCTCCCGCCTGGAGGGGTTCCAGAACCTCATGCCGCACCGCGTGCGCGAGGTGCTGCTGGTCTCTAGCCTCTACGACGCCTTCATCTTCGAGGAGGACGGGCAGATCTCCGAACTGATCTTCCAGGAGTACGCCCGCCTCAACCTGCGCTACGCCCCGCGCGTCACCCGCGTCTCCACCGCCCAGCAAGCCCTGGAGCTGCTCGAGACCGATCGCCGCTTCGACCTGGTCATCACCACCATGCACCTCGGGGGCATCGATCCGCTCGACTTCGGCAGGCAGGTCAAGGAGCGCAGCCCCAGGATGCCCGTGGTGCTGCTCGGCTACGACACGCGCGAGTTGCAGGAACTCGTGGCCGGGCGCGCCGAGCTTCCTTTCGATCACGTCTTCGTCTGGACCGGCGACACGCGCATCCTCCTCGCCATCGTCAAGATCATCGAGGATGCGCAGAACGCCGACTTCGACGCGAGGGAGATCGGCGTCGAGGTCATCCTCCTCGTCGAGGACTCGGTGCACTTCATCTCCTCCTACCTGCCCGCCCTCTACGCGCTGCTGGCGCAGCAGAGCCAGACGCTGATCGGCGAGGGAATCACCCTGGCGCACAAGCTGCTGCGCATGCGTGCCCGGCCGAAGATCCTTGTCGCCTACACCTACGAGGAGGCGGTGGCGCTGTACGAGCGCTATCACGAGCACGTGCTCGGGATCATCACGGACCGCACCTACCCGCGCAACGGCGTGCAGGACTCGGCAGCCGGCGCGGCGCTGGCGCGCTACGTGCGCGCCCAGAGCGCCGAGACGCCGATCCTGCTGCAATCGACCGAGTTCGCCGCCGCGGACGACGCCGCCGCGGTCGGCGCCTACTTCGTCCACAAGGAATCGCCGCGACTGCTGACGGAACTGCACCAGTTCATGCTGCACTACTTCGGCTTCGGGCCGTTCGTCTTCCGCATGAACGACGGCACGGAAGTCGCCCGCGCCTACGACCTCAAGGATCTCCGCGCCGCGCTCGAGACCGTGCCCCTCGAGTCGCTCAAGCACCACGCGGAGAGCAATCACTACTCGACCTGGCTCAAGGCGCGCACGGAGTTTCGCCTCGCCGCGCGCCTGCGCCCGCTCGGCATCGAGGACTTCAAGGATCTCGAGGATCTGCGTCGCAGCCTCATGCAGATTCTCGACGAGCATCGCCGCCTCTCCTACCAGGACATCGTCCCCGACTTCGACCCGGACACGTTCGGCAAGCTGAGCAACTTTGCCCGCATCGGCGAAGGGTCGCTGGGCGGCAAGGCGCGCGGACTCGCCTTCGTCAATACCCTCCTGCGCCAGTACGACATCGCCGAGGAGTACCCCGACGTGCGCCTCACCGTCCCGCGCAGCGTCGTCATCGCCACCGATCACTTCGACAAGTTCATCGAGAGCAACGATCTCGAATACTGCGGCCGGGGCGGGCACACCGACGAGGAGATCCGCCGCGCCTTTCTCGAAGCGCAGCTTCCCGCCGAACTCACCTGGGCGCTCATGACGCTCATCAACATCATCGACTATCCCATCGCCGTCCGCTCCTCCAGCCTGCTCGAGGACTCGCAGTATCAGCCCTTCGCCGGCGTGTACGAGACCTACATGCTGCCCAACAACTCGCCCCGGCTGCAGCACCGCCTCGACGATCTCTCCAACGCCATCAAGCTCGTCTACGCCTCCACCTTCTCCAGCCGCGCCCGCGCCTATCTCAAGGCCACCCCCCATCGACCGGAGAAGGAGAAAATGGCCGTCATCATCCAGCGCCTGATCGGCAAGGCTCTGAACGGCCGCTTCTACCCCACACTCGCCGGCGTCGCCGAATCGCACAATCACTATCCCTTCGGACCCGTCAAGCCGGAGGACGGCGTGGCCTACATCGTGCTCGGCCTCGGCAAGGCCGTCGTCGAGGGCGAAGGCGGCCTGCGCTTCAGCCCCAGGTTCCCCTCGCACCTCCCCCAGTTCTCCAACGTCGACGACATCCTCAGCAACGCCCAGCGCTCCTTCTACGCGCTCCCCCTCGAACAGGATCGACGCGACCCGCACAACGCCCACCGTCCCGTCCAGTACCCGATTTCACTCGCGGACGGAGACGGCATGCTCGCCCCCGTCGCCTCCGTCTACTCCGCGGACAATCACACGATCCACGATGGTTCCGCCCGCCAGGGGCTGCGCCTCGCCACCTTCGCCAGCATCCTCAAGCGCCGCTTCTTCCCGCTTCCCGACATCCTCTGCGACCTGCTCGCCGTCGGGCGCGAGACCATGAACGCCAACGTCGAGATCGAGTTCGCCGCCAATGTCGAGGTCGGCAGCGACGGTAAGCGCGAGTTCGCCTGTCTCCAGATGCGACCGCTCGCCGAAACCCATGAGATGCGCAAGGTCGATCTCTCCACCGTCGACCGCAGCCAGTCCTTCTGCGAGAGCGACCGCGCCCTCGGCAACGGCTGGATCGAGGGCATCACCGACATCGTCATGGTCGATCCCAGCGCCTTCGAGCGCAAACGCAGCACGGATACCGCGCAACTCGTCGCACTGATCAACGGCAAACTCCAGGCGCAGGGCCGACCCTACATCCTCATGGGGCCCGGCCGCTGGGGATCCTCCGACCCCTGGCTGGGGATCCCGGTGACCTGGGGGCAGATCGGCGGCGTGCGCGTCGTCGTCGAGACCGGCTTCGACGACTTCTGCGTCATGCCCTCCGAGGGCAGCCACTTCTTCCACAACATGACCTCCTTCCACGTCGGCTACCTCACCACCAACCCCCAGGTCGGCGAGGGACGCATCGACTGGGACTGGCTCAAGGCGCAGCCCGTCGTCGAGCAGTGCGACAACGGCCTGCGCTGGGTGCAACTGAAGAGCCCCGTCCTCGGCGTCATCGACGGCCGAGAAGGCAAGGGACTCATCCTCAAACCCACGTCAGCATCGCCGGTGAGTTAAACTCCGAGGATGCTGCGCGCGGCAAGCAGATCCGGCGCGCATGCCGCCGCGAAAGAGACCGGGTAGATTCTGGCGCCCTCCCTTGTGATGGCAGATGGTCTGGAGAGGTCCTGCCATGCGCCTGCGAGTCTCGCCCCTTCCCGCCTTCGTGCTCGGCATCCTCGTCTTCGCCGCTGCGCAGCGCGCGTATCTGGCGCTGCATGCGCTTGCACCTTTGCAGACCCCTCTCTTCGAGCGCTACGGCTTCAAGACGGTGCTCGTCGTGGTCAGCGTGGCCCTCATGCTTGTCGAGGCGCTGTCGAGGCGCGGCCGGTCGCTGGGCGAATTCGGCTGGCGCCTGCCCCGCGCGGGCGCGCTCGACTGGCTCCTCGCGACGGCGCTGGGCGCACTCATCGGCGCCTGCGGGTCGCTGCTGGTCATCTTCTCACCCGCCAAGGGAATGCAGGCGGTGCTGGGCGAGATGCGGCTGGTCGACCTGGTGCTTGCTGTGTGGGTCTGGTCGTCGTTCACCGAAGAAGTCTTCACCCGCGGAATGG
>CAZZPX010000187.1:0-6501 GCA_964655955.1 uncultured Phycisphaerales bacterium
CGTCGAATTGCGTCATGCCGATCCTCCTGTGTGTGTGGCCGCCATGCTAGGGTCCTGAGCGGGATTCGGCCAGTCACGGTCAAGCTGCCCCCAGGCCAGTGCGCTCCGCCTCCACGCCACACGCGGCGTCGCGCCCGGGGATCCCGCAGCTTCTACACTGGGCGAATGTCACACGAGCCCACGCCGGCTTCGCGGCTGACCGGCACCATCACGATCGTTCTGACGCTGATTGGCTGGTCCAGTATCCCCTTGTTCCTGCGCTATTTCGCTGAGGACATTGACGCCTGGACGAGCAACGGCTGGCGCTATGGCATCAGCGCCCTGATCTGGGCTCCCTACCTGCTCTTCGCCATGACTCGAGGCCGGGCGCCGCGGCGCATCTGGATGGCGGCGCTCGTGCCCAGCCTCTTCAACGCCAGCGGGCAGGTCTTCTTCACCTGGGCGCACTACAAGATCGACCCGGGGCTCCTGACGTTCGGACTGCGCAGCCAGATGGTCTTCGTCGCCGCGGGGGCGTACCTGCTCTTTCCACAGGAGCGCGGCGTGATCCTGTCGGTGCGCTACCTGGCGGGGCTGGCGGCGCTGGCGACGGGAACGAGCATTGCCGTCTTCGCCGGGGAGAATCCCCTCGACGATGCGCACCTGACCGGCGTGCTGATGTCGATCGGCGCGGGAGCCCTCTTCGCGGGTTACGGCCTGATGGTGCGCAAGTACATGGCCGGCGTGCACTCCGTGACCGCCTTTGCCGTCATCAGCCAGTACACCGCCGGCGCCATGGTTCTGCTCATGTTCCTCCTCGGCGAGCAGGCCGGCGCGATGGCGTTGCATCTGCCGCGATTCGAATTCCTGCTGCTGATTCTCTCGGCGATCATCGGCATCGCGCTGGGGCACGTGCTGTACTACATCAGTATCAATCGACTGGGCGTAGCCATCTCTTCGGGCGTGCTGCAACTGCATCCCTTCGTCGTCGCCGTCGCCTCCATGCTCATCTTCGGCGAAGTGCTGCTTGGCTGGCAGTGGCTTGGCGGCTGCGTGGCGCTCTGTGGCGCAATCGTCATGCTCAGCGCGCAGCGCAAGCTCGGACCGGCGCTGCGCAACATCTCGCCGACGCCGATGCGGGAAGGCGATGAGGCGGCATAGGCACACAAGAACAGCATCTGCCTGGGCGCTGCGGGAGACACCAGGTCAGCAGGATTCGCCGCCGGCATCTGGTGCAGAGGCTGGCGGGGTTCAGTCGCACACCTCGCCGTAGAGTGAAAGCAGTGCGCCGAGATCGGCTTGATCCGTGTCACCGTCCCAGTCGAGGTCGCCGCCCCAGTCTTCGCCATATGCCGCCAGCAGGACGCCGAGATCGCCCTGGCCGATCACGCCGTCGCCGTCCAGGTCGCCGTAACACGGCGGCTGGCAGGCGCTCAGCGAAGTGACATCCACATCGTCAAGCGCCGCCTCGACCAGTGAGTCACCGCCTTCATCCGCCGCCACGAAACGCAGGCGCATTTGCGTGGTGGGCTGGAGCGGCACCTGGGCGAGCGGCCGCTCGAACAGCCGCCAGCCGCCGTGTGAATCCGTGTCGCCGCCTTCGATCAACTCGAGGTTCAGCCACGATTGCCCGTCATCGTTGGAGATGTCAACCGCGAAGAAGTCGCTGGAGGTGTAGACCCAGCGCCAGTAGCGGATCGTCGGCTGACCGTCCGTCGCATCGAAGCGCGGCGAAAGCAGCGTTGTCTGACCGCCGTCGACATCCGCATCGTGTGCATCGCCGCCCGGCTCGCCCTGTCCGGTCACGTAGCAGACCTCGCCGTAGGCCGTGTGGTCGTCCTCCGGCTGCGGGTAGAGACCGTGCGGGCCGAAGAACTCGGTTCCGATCGGATCGACGCGCGTCCAGGCGCCCGCGGTGGCGTCGTCGTCTGGGACGCCGGCCAGCCACCCCTGATCCGTCTCGAAATCGTCGAGCAGCATGTCGCGCAGATTCGCCGTGGTGTTAAAGACGGTCGCAGGGGCGTCCGCCGGCAGTCGCCGCGTCTCGCCGCTGTACGACGAGGCTTCGAGGTAGTACTCGATCTGCGCGCCGCAGGGGACGGCGGGGAGAGGCGCGGCGTACCGGTAGCCATCCTGGTGCTCCAGCGCCGTGGCGCGGAAGGCGTCACTGCCCAGCGTGCGCCAGCGGATTGTCGCCGTCGCCGGGTCCAACTGCTGCGATGAAGAGAGCAGCTCAACATAAACCGGCCAGCGCTTGCGCGGCGGCACATGCGCCGGCGGCGCCGTCGCCAGAACGTAGACGAACGGCTCAGTCACGTACGCGCCCAGCGCGCGCACGCCGGCGTATGCTTCCTCGCCCGTGGGGATGATCTGGCTGGGCGGCAGCAGAAAGCCGTACTGGCCCGTGTCGCGCAGTTCGATTGTCCAGGCGAGGATGCCGCGGTCGCCGTACGTCCAGTCCGGCGCAACGCCCGATGCGAGGTAGAGCGTTTCGCCGCTGGGACCCGCGTGGTAGCCCATCCCGTGCACGCCTTCGATCGCCGACTCCAGTGATACGTTCAAGGCGGCGAAGAGCGATCCATTCGGCTCGTCGGGCTCCGCAGCCTCGTACCCCCAGGGAGAGAGGATGAGCTGGCCATGGCTGTGAAAATCGATGTGCGCGACGATCTCGGGGTGCGCGAGGACGAAGTCGCGCACGGCCTGGTTCTCCGGTTCGGAGAACGGCGAAGTGCCGCGGTAGGTCTCGCTGCCCGGTGAACTGCTGGATCCCTCACCGCCCCACTCGTAGCCCCAGTTGCGGTTGTTGTCGACGCCGCGTGAGCCATCCGCGTTGTACTGCCGATTCTTGCGCCACAGCCGCTGACTACTGCGGCTGTACTCGTAACCGTCGGGGTTGACGACGGGAATGATGTGAAAGTCGCAACCATCCACCAGCGACGTGACGTCCGGGTCTGTGCCGTACCCCTGCACGAGTTGATCGGCGATGAACATGACGGTCATGGGCGAGATCCACTCGCGCGCATGCTGGCAGCCATTGAGGAGGATGGCCGGCTTGTCACCCGGCCCGCCGGGTGCAGAGATCGTGAAGCCGTAGATGTCGCGACCCTGCACGGACTGCCCGATGCTGTAGCGCGTGACCAGGTCCGGCTGGATGCCGATGAGCGTGTCGATGTACGAGGAGATCGTGCTGTAGCTGCGGTAGTTGTCGAACCAGCCGCGGCCGGCGTCCGCCATCGCCTCCGACTCGGCGTCGATGAGATCCTGGATGTTCGGGTGCAGTACGCGATAAACCAATCCGCTTGCTTTGAGAAGCGGCAGGCGCTCCGGAGAAATGCGGAAAGGGATCTCGCCGATGCCCACAGCGTCGGTCCAGTGATCGCTGCTGATCTCGAGCATCGTTTCGAGGTCCGCATCGCTCGTCAGCGTCACCGCGATGAGCTGATGCTCGTCGTACGTCATGGGCGCGGCAAGCGCCGGCGTGACGCGACACAGCATGGCGGCGAGCAGCAGGCAGAGACACACAGACGGCGAGACGAAGCGCGGGCGCGATTTCGACGGCGAAGTCATGGTCGGATTCCTCGGGTGAGGCGGTTGTGAGGCCGCGAGGTGCGGCGGTGCCGAACGGCATATTCATCTTACCAGCACTTTCACGAGCGGCGATGAGAATTCGGCGTTGATCGATGCGGCGACTCGCATGCACTGCACCCGCACAGACTCCGAGGTCTCGCCCCGCCGCACGCTCGTCCCCGATCGCGGCAGCAGGTCCCCGCACCGGCGAGCCGGCCGGTGGCTCGTCGTCCGCAGCGACACTCCACGCCGGGAACGAAGCGTCTGGGGAGCGGATACGACCAGCCGATCCTCACCCTCACCGCGCGAACGCCATGAGCGCCGGCTAGGCCTCCAGGCTGATCCAGAGCCGGTGCTGCACGCCGTCCGCTGGAAAGTTGAGTTCGACACTGCCGCCAAGCTCGGCCTTCGTCAGGCCGTTCACAAGCTGCAGACCGACACCGGGGATGATGTCCTCGGCGAGGGTCGGTCCGTCAGCTTCGTGCCAGATGATCTCGAGGAGCGATGCGTCCTCGGTCCGCCCCACTCGCCAGTTCACGCGCACGTGTCCACCCGCAGCGGAAAGAGCGCCGTGCTTGCGGCTGTTGGTCGCCAGCTCGTTCATGACCATAACCAGCGGCTGCACGCGCTCGGGGGCAATGAGCACCTCCGGACCATTGAGCGACACCATCCGCGAGTCCTCCGCGGTCAGTGTGCGCTGCAGGATGGAACGAAAGTCAACCGGCTGCCAGTGCTCGTCGCTGAGCAGGCTGTGCACCGTCGCCATGGCGTTGACGCGCGAGCGCATCGACGCGGCGAGTTGCTCCGGATCCCGCGCCTTCTGAGCCGCCATGTCGATCAGCGCGATCAGCGAGGTGAGGTTGTTTCGCACGCGATGATCCAGTTCACGCCGCAGCATCCGCTCCAGAGCAGCCTGCCGCTGAAGCTGCTCCCACGCCTCATGACGATCCGTGATGTCCGTCAGGGCTCCGACGATGGCGATGGTTCGGCCCCCGCGCACCACAGGCGCCTCGTGCACCTCCACCCAGACGATGCGGCCGTCGCGCGTGCGCAGTTGCAGTTCGTATGGCTCCTGGGTCACGCCCGTGTCGATGGCCCGCTGGGTCAATTCGAACCCGCGCTGGTTGACAGGGTGATCCGTGACGAACTCTGTCCAGCGCACCATCGCTTCTTCCGGTTCGCAGCCGAGCAGTTGCCGGGACTGCGGGCTGGCGTAGGTCAGTCGATGGTCGGGCGTATGCGAATAGAACATGTTGGTGGCATGCTCGACGATGTAGCGCAGGCGTTCTTCGCTGTCGCGCAGGGCTTGCGCCGCCTGGTTCCGCTCGGTAATGTCGATGAGCGTCGCCAGCACCGCCTGCTCGCTCTTCCAGAGGAACGGGACCAGCGTCAGGCTGGCCCAGATCTCTTCTCCGTCCGCTCGCCGCAGCCGCACCGCGCGACCGCTGACGCTGCCATCCCTGCGGAATGCCGCCAGCACCTCGTCTCGTTCCTGCGGATTGACGTAGAGGTCGCGGATGAGCTTCCCCTGCAGGTCGGCGGGGGCGCACCCCATCATCGTTGCCAGCGTCTGGTTGCACAGCAGGACCCGGTCGTCGCGTCCCGCCACGCCGATCCCCTCCGGCGACTGCTCGAAGAGCGCGCGGAAATACTCCTCGCTGCGCCTGTGCGCCTCCTCCGCCTGCCGCCGATCCGTCACATCTTCGATGAAGCCTTCGAGCCTGACGAGACCGGCGTCGGGATCGCTGACTCGACGGCCGCGCTCCCACACCCAGCGCTCCTCGCCCTGCGCCGTGATGATCCGGTACATCAGCTCAAACGCCCCGCCGCTCGCCAGTCCGCGGCGCACCGTTCGCTGCACTTCCGCCCGGTCGTCGGGATGAATCAGATCGGCAAAGGCGATGCGCCGGCTCTCCACCAGGTCTTCGCTGCTATACCCCGTCACCTCCTCGACACCGCCGCTGATGAACTCCATTGTCCAGTCGCGATCGACGCGGCAGCGGTACGCCATTCCGGGCAGATTGCTCATCAGCGTCGCCAGCCGCCGCTCGCTCTCCTCCAGTGCCGCCTGAGCCCGTCTGTGCTCGGTGATGTCGCGCACCGACCCGGCCATGCGCACGGCTTCGCCGCGCCCGTCGCGCAGCGTTCTCCCCCTTGCACGCAGCCAGCGATAGTCGCCGCCTTTGGCGCGCAGGCGGTACTCCGTCTCTTCCGTCTCCGATCCGCGCATGAGCCTTTCGATGTGGGCGATCTGCTCGCGGCGATCGCTGGGATGCAGCATCTGCTGAAACCGCTCCAGTGTCGGCTCGAACTCGCCATCGGCGTATCCGAGCATCTGGAAGAGTCGAGGCGACCACCAGATCGCGCCACTGCGCAGGTCCCAGTCCCAGATTCCATCGTCCAATCCTGCCACCACCGCCCACAAGCGGTCATTCTCCCGCCGCAGCTCCCGGTGCTCGCTTCCCGACTCGACTGATTCGTCGCCCGCCTCCGCGGCTGGCTCCTGCCCGGGAGAGTCTGGAGCATCATTCATAACAATCTCCCTGCATGCCGGTCACACCCGATGCTGCTCACGCGAAGACCGTAGCGGCGAGGCCGTCCCCAGGGCCCCAAGCGGCGCTGCCACAGCACCACAAAGCAGATTGATTGTGCCACATTTCTTCGATGCGGTCGAGTGGATGCAGCCGGCTTCGTCAGCCGTGCTTCGCAGTCCGCCCCGTCTCAGGAGAACGCCGGCAGGCCACACGGCGCACCGTGGCGGGTCCCCGGGTCAGGCGGCAGCGATCTCACCCCCTCCCTTACGTACAGCCCGCGCGAATCCTCCCGTCGGCCGTCCGATTTGGAAGAAGATTTGGCGGTTTCATGCCTCGACGGCGGAGAAGGAGCGCCAGGGCTGACAGTGCAAGAGAAAACCCCTGTCGACACAGGGGTTTGGGAGTACGCGAGGAAGGATTC
>CAZZPX010000188.1:0-5183 GCA_964655955.1 uncultured Phycisphaerales bacterium
CTGGAGACTCGCGGTGCGGCTGGGGCGCTCGCTCGCGCGCACCACGCTCGCAGACCACGGCTGGACCGTCGCGGGAGCGGCTGCCTGGGCGGCGGGACGCGCCAGCCTCGCCATCAAGGCGCTGGGACGCGTGCGCGACCGAAGCCCGCGGGAGTTTGCCGCCCTCTGGATCGAGGCGGAGGGCGCGATGCTGCTCGATCGCCAGCGCTCGCCGCGCATCGCCGGGGCCGACCCGTCGGGCAGCCTGCTCGAGCCGCTCGCTTCGCATGCCCTGCGCGTGCTGGACCGGGCGACGTCCAGGAACGAGGGGTATGCCGACCTGCACTACCACCGTGGCAAGCTGCTGCTCCAGCTTGGTCTGAGGCAGGAGGCGGCGGATGAACTGGAGCGTGCCCTCGCCATCAACCCGCGCTACGCCGCCGCCCGGGTCGCCCACGGCTGCCTGCACGAGCGGCGCTGACGTCGCCCGGCCCGGGCGCACGGCGCTTCGATGACACAACCGCGTGAAGTTGGGGAACTTACCGCACCGCCGGGCCGGGATGCAGCCTGCGGCTGGCGACCGTGCAAGGGGCCTGCACGGGGAACTCGGGCGGGCCTGGAACTGGCCAAGCGCGTCGACAGGGGGTAGCATCGTGGCTTCCCTTCACGCTGCGGAGTCCCATCTTGTCAACTGCGGTTATCAGCGACATCCACGGCAACGCCGAAGCGTTGCGCAGCGTCCTCGCCGACATCGAGGCGCGCGGCGTGGAGCGTGTTGTATGTCTCGGTGACATCATCGGTTACGGCCCGGAGCCCCTTGTCTGCATCGACCTCGTCGAGGAGCGCTGCGAGTGGTCGCTCATGGGCACCAACGACTTGGGCGTGCTGTCGGAGCCGCCCAGTTCCAACCCCATGGCCGAGCGGGCGGCCTCCTGGACCCGCGCCCGGCTCGAAGCGGAGACGGACGAAGCGGAGCGCGCCCGCCGCTACAAGTTCCTCGGGCAACTGCGCGTGCGCGTGGTGGACCAGGAGCGCTTCCTGGCGGTGCACGGCTCGCCGCGCCGACCGATCAACGAGTACATCTTCCCCGAGGATGTCATCTCGAGCCCCGTCAAGATGCAGCAGATCTTCGAGCGGATCGAGCAGTTCTGCATCGTCGGGCACACGCACCAGCCGGGCGTCTTCCGCGAGGAACTGCCGTTCCAGACCCCCAACGACCTCGGCGCCAAGGGATTCCCGCTGACCAATGGCGAGAAGGCGATCATTAACGTGGGCTCCGTCGGCCAGCCGCGCGACCAGGATCCCCGCGCCAGCTACGTGATCCTGTCCGACGAACGCGCTCAGTTCGTGCGCGTCGAGTACGACATCGACGTGACCGCCAAGAAGATCCAGGAGACCGAGGCGCTCAACGATTACCTCGGCGAGCGGCTGTACGGCGGGCGCTGAAGGGCGATACGTTTGTGATGACCCGATCTTGTTCGTGGAGCAATCGGCGTCGGTGAGTGAATGCCGACGCAGTGCAGCAAGAGGCGGCCGGGCGATCCCGTCGCCTGCATCTCGACACGCAGCCACCCTCGTGAAGCGAGCCCTATGGCAACCGTCAAGAAGAAGAACAAAGCGCTGCGCCTGATCGTGCCGCTCATCGTGCTCGCGGCAGCGGCGCTGTTCGTGATCGGCTCGTTCCTCGGACCCAACGCCCAGCAGCGCCAGCAGGCACAGCAGGCGCAGAAGCAAGCCGAAGAGACCGAGCAGACCGAGCAGGAGCAGCGCCCGCTCGCGGAGCAGGAGCCTGCTGACGCGCCTGGACTGGACCTCGAGCCGCCGCCCGTCGATGCGTCCGATGAACCGGGAGACGAAGCGCAGTCGCAGACGCCGCCCGCAGCGCCTGCCGAGGCCCGCATCTATTCCGTCCGCCCGCTCTTCGACGGCAACGACTTCACTCCCCTGGGCAGCAGCGACCCGGAGTCGGGCTACAACCTGAGGTTCGAGGTCAGCCGCTACGGCGCGGGCCTGCGCGAAGTCGTGCTGAGCGAGTTTTGGAAGACCTATGAAGAGCAGGAGCGCTATGCCCTCGTCGCCGAGCAGACGCTCGAGGCGAGCGGCATCAAGTTCGGCCTGACGCCGATGGCGGCGACGTACGTGAAGATCGGCAACGCTCCGTTCGTGCCGCTCTACTCGCGGCCCGACCCGAATCGGCCCGGCAACCACCTCACCGACATCTGGCGCGAGATCGAGCCGGGGCGCTACGAGGCGCTCATCGTTGATGACAATGATCGCGAGGTCTTGCGCCTCGAGCGGCGCTATGCGCTGCAGCCGGGCAGCTACGAGGTGAGCCTGTCGCAGACGCTGGAGAACCTGAGCGACGAACCGCTCGACGTGTCGCTCTATCAGTACGGCCCGGGCGACCTGACGCAGGGAACGGGGACGTACGGCGGGGATCGGCGGCGCATCAACTTCGGATACCTCCTCAAGCCGGCGCTGGACCCGGCGCAGATCCACGTCCGCGCTGACGAGTTTCTCACCGAGCGCTCCTCGCTCGTGGGCAGCGAACGCAGGCGCGCCGAGCGCCTCTGGCCCAACCCCCAGGCGGAGCGCGATGAGTTCGCCCTCTCCTACGCGGCGCTGACCAATCGCTACTTCGCGCTAGCGGTGTACGAGCCGGTCGTGACGCAGCCCAACCAGCCGCGCACCTTCGACCTGGTGCAGTCGGTCTATCCGCAGTTCGTGCAGCAGACGGATGAACTGAACGCGCTGGCGCTGGAACTGCATCTGCGGCCGCGCGTGCTCGCCCCACGCGCGAGCGAAACGCTCGAGATGAACATCTTCGCCGGGCCGCTCGACCCGGAGCTGCTCGACAACCCGCCGTACTCGATCGTCGGGCTGGACAAGCTCGTCGTGTACCGTTTCGGCTGCACCTGGTGCACGTTCCAGTGGCTGGCGCACCTGCTGCTCTGGTTCCTCGGCATCCTGCACGACTACGTGCTCTTCGACTGGGCGCTGGCGATCATGGCGCTCGTCGCCGTCGTGCGGATCATCCTGCATCCCTTGACGAAGAAGGCTCAGATCAACATGAGCATGTTCGGCAAGCAGATGCAGGCGCTCAAGCCGAAGATGGACAAGCTCAAGGAGAAGTACGCTGACGATCCCAAGCGCCAGCAGCTCGAGATGCAGAAGCTGATGCGCGAGCAGGGCGTGAACCCGGCGAACATGCTGGGCTGCCTGCCCATGTTCCTGCAGATGCCCATCTGGATCGCGCTCTACGCGATGTTGTATTACGCCATCGAGTTGCGGCAGGAGTCGGCGTTCTTCGGGCTGTTCCAGGCGTTCGGCGGGTGGGAGTTCATGGCGGATCTGTCTCTGCCGGACCGCTTCATCTCCTTCGGCTACTCGCTGCCGTTGCCCCGGATCATGGGCGACATCAGCTCGCTCAACATCCTGCCGATCCTCATGGGCGCGATCTTCTTCCTGCAGCAGAAATACCTCACCCCGGCCAGCACCGCCGCCATGAGCGAGCAGATGCAGGCGCAGCAGCGCATGATGAAGATCCTCATGCCGATCCTCTTCCCCATCTTCCTCTACAACGCGCCGTCCGGCCTGACCTTGTACATCCTGACCAGCTCCACCGTGAGCATCTTCGAGTCGCGCTACATCCGCTCGCACATCAACGAACTCGATGTGGAAGAGTACATGAAGCGCAAGAAGCGCAAGGGTCCGGGGTTTCTCGAGCGCATGGAAGAAGAGCGCAAACGCCGGCAGGGGTCGTACGCGACCACGCCGAAGCGCGGGGGCAAGAAGAGGAAATGACGAAATCGGAATGACAAATGACGAATGAGAGGCACATCGCAACTGCCTTTCTTCGTCATTCGTCATTTATCATTCGTCCCTATGCTCCTCGGCGACACCATCATTGCGATCTCTTCTCCGCCTGGGCGGGCGGTTCGGGGGATGATTCGCCTCTCCGGGCCGGAGGCGCACGCGCATGTGCAGAACCTGCCGCGGCGGCTGGGACCCGTGCGACTGAATCTTGTACTCGGCGAGTTGCCCGCCCTGGCCTTGCGCTTCGATCGGCCGCGCTCGTACACCGGCGAAGATGTGCTGGAGCTGTTCGCAGCGGGCAATCCGGATCTGCTCGAGCGCATCGTGGAGCACTTCATGGCGCTGGGCGTGCGGCGGGCGGAAGCGGGTGAATTCACCGCCCGCGCCTACTTCAACGGCAAGCTCTCCCTCTCCGAAGCGGAGGGTGTGGCGCAGGCGATCGCTGCTGAGTCCGATGCGCAGCTCGCGGCGGCGAAGCAGTTGCTCGGCGGACAGCTCGGGCGCCTGGCGCGGCGACTTGCCGACGAGACGGCGACGCTGCTGGCGCTCGTAGAGGCCGGCGTCGATTTCGCGGAGGAAGAGGACGTGGTGGCGATTGCGCCCGCGGCGCTCCTCGAGCGTGCGCAGCCGATTCGTGAGGCGCTGGCGGCGCAGTTGTCGCGCGCGGTGGGTGTGGAGCGGCTTTCCGAAACGCCCTGGGTCGTGCTGCTCGGGCCGACCAACGCGGGGAAGAGCACGCTCTTCAATGCGCTGCTGGGTCGCCGGCGAGCGGTGGAATCGCAGATCGCCGGCGCCACGCGCGATGCGCTCGTGGAGCCGCTGCGCCTGCCGTCGGGCGGCGAGGTGATGCTTGTCGATCTGGCGGGCGTCGGCGATGATGTCAGCGCGCTGATGCGCCAGGCGTCAGAAGCGCGGGCGGCGGCGCTTACCCGCGCGGAGTTGATCATTGAATGCACGGCAGCCGATGCGCGGCAGGAAGAGATGCAGTGGTGGCAAGCGGCGGCGGAGCGGGCCGCAGCGCCCGAGTCGCCGCGCCTAGTGGTGCGAACGAAGTCCGATCTGATGTCCAACCCTGAGACAACGAGCCGTGACCGTGAGGAAGCGGGGCCGACCGCAGCGCCGGGACCAAGCGCGGACCACGCCCCGCCGCTCAACGCCGACGAATTCGCGCACAGGGCGGCGTTGGCTGTCTCCGCACGCACCGGGAGCCGACTCAACGATCTGCTGCGGGCGATCGATGCACAGTTGCAGGATCGCGCCAGCAGCCTGTCAGCCGAGGCGCTCGCTCTCGCCCCGCGGCAGGAAGAAGCGCTGCGGCGGGCGGAGGCGGCGATCGCGCGGGCGATCGAACTCGTGGAAGCACGCGCGGATGAGCGCGCTCTTGCCGA
>CAZZPX010000188.1:5283-6501 GCA_964655955.1 uncultured Phycisphaerales bacterium
TCGCGCGGGCGATCGAACTCGTGGAAGCACGCGCGGATGAGCGCGCTCTTGCCGATGATGAACTGGTTGCGGGCGAGCTGCGCGCCTGCCTCGATGCGCTCGGCGAGATCGTGGGGAACGTCACGCCGGACGATGTGCTGGGGCGCGTGTTCGCGACGTTCTGCGTGGGGAAGTGACGAAGCGTCGTCGCCAGCCTGCAGGCGGGCTCGGCCTCGGCGGAGCAGTCACGTGTGCGAGTCGCTCGTCTTGATCGTGAGTTCCTGCGTCTGCCCCTGGTGCACGGCGCTCCAGCCGGAGCCGAGTTCTCCGATCGGATCGGGCGGCACGATGTCGACTTTCTTTTCGCCGAGCTTCGCTTCGCCGCGCTGCACCTTCGCCTGAAATTCCCGGCACTCGACGAGGAGGCGCTCGAGGATCTGCTCCTCCGGGACGTTGGCGACCTTTTCGCCCTGCACGTAGATGATGCCGCGCCGATCACCCGCGAAGACGGCGACATCCGCGCCTTCCGCCTCGCCCGGGCCGTTCACCACGCACCCCATCACCGCGACCTTGATCGGCAGCGTGATCTCCGAGGCGAGCTGCGCCCGCACTTCCTGCACGAGCGTAAAGAGATCGACCTGGATTCGTCCGCAGGTGGGGCAGGCGATCAATTCCGCGCCGCAGCGCTCGCGCAAACCCAGGCTCCAGAGCAGTTCGAACGCATCTTCGACTTCATATACCGGATCGGAGGCGTAGCTGATGCGGATCGTGTCGCCGATGCCGTTGGCGAGCAGCGCGCCAAGCGCCGCGACGCTGCGGATGCAGCCGGTTTCGCGCGGCCCGGCGTGGGTGACGCCCAGGTGCAAGGGGTACTCGAAGCGCTTGGAGATCTCCGTATAGGCGTCGACGACGATCGACGCGTCCATGGATTTCGCGGAGATCACGATGTCGTGGAAGTCGCGCGCCGTGAAGATCTCCAGGTACTCCTCGAGTTTGGCGATCATTAGCGCAATCAGGTGCCCGTGCTTCTGGTCGCTGAAGAAGCGGCCGAGTTCCTCGAGTCGCTTCTGCTTGTCGCGGCGTTCGACGATGGAGCCTTCGTTGACGCCGATGCGGATGGGCACCTGGCGCTCCTTGCAGGCATCGATGACGCGGTTGACCTCGTCGCGGTCGGCGATGTTGCCGGGGTTCAGGCGGATCTTGTGCACGCCCGCTTCGATCGCCTCCAGGGCCCGCTCG
>CAZZPX010000189.1:0-6481 GCA_964655955.1 uncultured Phycisphaerales bacterium
GGTGCGCGGGCCGCGCATCGTGCGCTACCTCGACCATCGCGTCGGCTGGCTCAATAATCGACTGGCGCTGTGGATCACCGTTGCCGCCTTTCCCGTCTTCTGGATCGTGCGCTTCGCTGAGATCCTGCTCTATCCCGTCTTCGTGCGGCTGCTCGGCTTTCCCCGCTATCGGCACGGCGACTGGGTGAACCTGAGCCGGCATCGCTTCCGCGGCCTGGTAGGCCACGACCTGCTCTGGTGCCTGTACTGCGACTGGATGACAGGGGTGTACAGTTTCGGCGCCGAAATGCTGCGCAACGTCGAGTCGTTCTGGTGCCCGATTCAGTTCGACGACAAGATCAAACGCGAGAATTGCAAGCAGGATTTTCCGGATCTCGACGGCGTGTGGACGCCCGCGGGAGGCACGATGCAGGATGTCGAGGCGCTGATGCATCGGCTGTACGACGCAGGGAACATGTCCTGGGGCGGGCACCCGTCGCGACAGCGGGAATCGGGTCAAAAGGATGTCGCCGCACCGCGACCCGGCGCCCCGCTGGGTCTGGCGCAGCCGGTGCCGTTGCCGTTGGATCGACCGGCGGCCGATGCACTGGTTGACGAAGAGACCGACCGCCCTGGCGAGCGCGATATCGCGCCCGATGAGACCCAAGCCAGCGAGGATGACAACACCAGCGACCCCGATGATGAAACTGAGCGCGATCGACCCTAGCGTTGCTTTCCAGATCGCCGTCAGTCCCGAACGCCGCCCGGGCCGCTCATTCGGACCGCCGCATGCCTGAATCCGACAACATCACGCAACTGCTCGGTGACCTCGAGGCCGGGCGCGAGGGCGCCATCGACGACCTCATGGACGCCGTCTACACCGACCTGCAGCACGTGGCGGAGCGGCACATGCGCCAGCAGTTCGGCCGCAACCTCGCCGGCGTGACGCTGGAGCCCGCCGCCCTGGTCAACGAGTCCTTCCTGCGGCTGATCAAGCAGCGCAAGGCGTACGGCAACCGCGGCCAATTCTTCGCCATCGCCACGAAGATCATGCTGCGCGTGCTGACGGATTATCAGCGGCAGCGCCTGGCCCTGAAGCGTGGCGGCGGCCAGCAGCGGGTGACGCTGTCAATTGAGCCCGCCGTGCAGCCCGAAACGACGGCGAAGCACACGGTGATCGACGTGGAGACGCTGACGGGCTCGCTGACGAAACTCGACGATCTGGATGCGCGGAAGGCGGATGTGGTGCGCCTGCGCGTGGTGTGGGGGTTGCAGATGCACGAGGTCGCCGAGTCACTGGGCGTGTCGCTGTCGACGGTCGAGCGCGACTGGGCCTTCGCGAAGGCGTGGCTGGCGCGCGAGGCGGCGGGTGCCGGTGAAGCTTGAGACGCGACGAATGCCTGGAATGCCAGGTGCAGCGCGTTCTCTCTCTATCCATTTCCTCCCACGCTTCTTTCTCTCAGCGTTCACTGCGCTCTCTGCGGCTCAGGTTCCCGCTGCGTTTCTTCGTGCCCGCCCTGAGCTCCGTGGTGAGCCCCCTCCTAGAATGCCACCGAGCCAAGCCAGGAGAAGAGACATGCACACACGCCGCCAGTTCTGCACCGCTGCTGCGTTCGCGACCGTTACGGTGACGCCGCTCTCCCGCGCGGTCGCCGCGCTTTTCGCGGAAGACGCCCGCTTCGAAGTGAGTTTGCTGCGCCAGGGCTTCACTTCGGTGATCGGCGAAGGCGGCAACTCGCTCATCGTCGAGACTGGTGACGGCGCGATCCTCATCGACGCCAAGCATCCCTTCAGCGGGCCCGCGCTCGTCCGCCTCTGCAACGAGCACGCCGGCAAGGCGCCCGCGATCCTCATCAACACACACCATCACGGCGACCACACGGGCGGCAACCACGCCTTCAAGAAGCACAGCCGCATCATCGCGCATGAGAACTGCGCCCCGCGTGTGAGGGAGCAGTTCGAAACGTACAAGACGCGGGCTCGCAACGCGGCGGACTCGAACGACTCGAGCGAGCAGGTCCGCGAGGACGCGAGACTGGCGCTGGCGAATATCGAGAAACTCGGCGCTGACGCCTTCGCCCCTGATGAGCTTGTCAATACTGACGAGAATCGCCTTGAACTGACGGTCGGCGGGATGCGCCTGATGCTCACGCGCTACGGCGACGGCCACACCGACAACGATCTGATCGTCCACTTCCCCGAGGCGAACCTGGTTCACACCGGGGACATCGTCTTCCACGGTCGCCATCCCTACATGGATCCGCCCGCGGGAGCGCAATCGCGCGGCTGGCAGGAGACGGCTCGCCGGACGATCGATTTGTGCGACAGCGAGACGATCGTGATCCCCGGCCACGGCCCGGTCGGCGACGTGAAGTTGCTGCGGCAGCAGATCGCCTACTTCGACGCCATGCGGGCCGCGGTGCGCGAGGCCATCGACGCTGACAAGTCGCGCGAAGAGACCGAGCAACTCACGGTCCCGACCGTCGCCCATCTGGAATGGGACGCCATGCTCAGCCGCAACCTGGGCATCATCTACGACGAGTTGACGGCGTAGGCGATCGCGTCTTGGACCACAACTCACAAATCTCGTATTCGCAGGTTGTTGCGCAGATCGCAGGCTGCGCCGCATGCGGCCGCCGGCCTGAACGCCCCCCCGGAATCGGCTTCGAGCGTCAGCACTGGCTGCCCGGGCGGCGGCGCGGTACAAATCGGACATGCGGGCGGCAAGAAACAGGCGAACCGGACTTCGGGCATGGCCGCTGTGGCTGACGCTGCTGTCGCTCGGCCTTGCAGCGAACGCGGTCGGGCAAACTTCGCCCGCGGCGGGGCGCGAGGCGCTGCGGCAACTTGAAGAGGAAGGCGAGAAATTCCTCGCCGGCGAACTCGAACTTCCCAAGGCGCCCGACTTCGCCTTTCGCTTCGGCGATGAGATCGATCGCGGCTTCATCCTCCGCCAGCTCTACAGGGTGCACGATCGCCGCGAGCCCGTCGTCGACGCGTACATCCGCTGGCAGTTGCTCAGCTACAGGCCGTTGATCGGGGAACTCGAGGACTGGGAGAGGGAAAAGCTGTTCACCAACCTTCCGGAACTCGTGAAGAACCCGTGTGCCGATCCAACGACGATCGAGCGCTACGAGAAGATGGTCGAGGCGATCGAGAAGATCGAAGAAGAGTCCGGCGATCAGGCGCAGAGATACTCGTTCAAGGTGCGGGAAGAATGGTGGGCGCTGCGCGACGAACGCGAGAAAGCGGAACTGCTCAACCGCCCCGCCGTCGCTTTCGCAACGTACTGGCGCGAACACATCAAGGAGATGGGTGGCATCAAGGGCCCGCACGAACCGCGCCTCGCCTGGGCGGAGTTCATCAACACGCTGCAGGCCGGCTGGAAGGTGAGCACGGAGAAGGGTCGATTCACTCGCGCCCTCAACGAACGCCGCGGCGATGCGACGTTCACCCGCCGCGATCGCCTCAAGCTCAAGCAGCGCATCGAGAAAGTCATCGGCGTGGAGTATCGCGTGCTGGACGACATCGGCTTTCCGCCGCGAGGCACGCCGGATCTGACGGTCGGCAGGCGCTACGTCGCGGAAGGCGACGCCAACCGGTGGTTCGAGGCGCTGGATGATCTAGAGGGGCGCGGCGAAAGGGGCGACGCCGAGACGGACGATGCGGAAGGCGGAGAGGTGCGGGAGGGGTAGCGACGGGAGGCAACTGGATGCCAGGGGTGAAGCGTGTGGCGGCAAGGCCGCGATCGGCGGCGCGCTGCTTGACCGGGGCTGGTGCGGGGCGGATGCTTGTCGCATGCAGATGGATCGCTACCACCGCCAGACGCTGCTGCCGCAGATCGGCCCGGACGGGCAACAGCGGATCGCCGCTGCGCACGTGCTGATCGTGGGCTGCGGCGCGCTGGGCAGCGCGCAAGCGGATCTCCTGGCGCGAGCGGGTGTGGGCAGCCTGCTCCTCGTCGATCGCGACTTCGTCGAACTCACGAACCTGCAGCGGCAGACGCTCTACGAAGAGTCGGACGCCGCCCAGCGCCTACCCAAGGCGATCGCGGCGCAGCAGCGCCTCGCGCGCGTCAACTCGCAGATCGCGGTCGAAGCAGCCGTCGATGACTTCAACCATCTCAACGCGTACCGCTACGCGCTCGAGTCGCCGCGCCCGGTGGATGTGATCCTGGATGGGCTCGACAACTTCCAGGCGCGCTATCTGATCAACGATCTCGCGGTGCGGCACGGCGTGCCGTACGTGTACGGCGGTGCGGTGGGCACGACGGGAATGCTTCTGCCCATCCTGCCGCGCGGTGAACGTGGTAGCGAGCGCTCCTGGGACGCTCACGTCACGCCCTGTCTGCGCTGCATCTTCGAGGAGGAGCCCGCCGCGGGGACGACGCCCACCTGTGACACGGCGGGCGTGCTCGGGACGGTCACCCAGACCATCGCCGCGCTTCAGGTCGCAGAGGCGCTCAAGATTCTGCTCGGCGACTACGCGGTCGTGCGGCGCACGCTGCTCAGCCTCGACGTGTGGGCGAATACCTGGCGCGAACTCAAGCTGCCCCCCGCGCGCGACGACTGCCCCTGCTGCGGCGAGCGACGATTCCCCTTCCTCTCGGGAGAGCGCGGGGATCTCGCCACGGCCCTCTGCGGGAGCGACAGCGTCCAGATCAACCCGACGCGCGGCGGTGAGGCGTTTTCACTCGACGAACTGCACCAGCGCCTCAGTGCCCACGGAACGTTCGAGCTTACCCGCTACCTGCTGCGCGGCACGCTTGCCGGCGAACGCAACGAGCGCGGCGAGCCTTACGAAATCACGATCTTCCGCAACGGCCGCACGATCATCCGCGGTACCGATGATCCCACGATCGCGCGGGTTCTCGCCGCCAAGTATGTTGGCACTTAGCCCCGACCTTTCTACCATGCTGCGTTTTTCCACTAGGAGCGACAGGCATGGCAAAGATTGCTGAATCGATCGTGGACGGGGGACGCCTGATGGTCGGGCTCGCCAACATGTTGTGCGAGCAGATTCCGGACGACAAGTTCGCCTATCAAGCCATTCCCACCCTCGCTCATCCGGCCTTCATCATGGGGCACCTCAGCCTCTACGCCGAGGATGTGCTCGACTTCGCCGGGCGCAGCGATCTTGCCGATCATCGCGAGGACTGGAAGAAGCTCTTCGGCATGGGCGCGGTCTGCAGCGGCGACGCGGGACTGTATCCGTTCAAGCAGGAGATAATTCAGCGATTCAACCAGCGCTATGAGATTGCCCTGAGCGAAGCCGCCAAGATTGCCGATGAGGCGCTGCTTGCCGCCAACGACACGGGCAAGTTTGAAGAGCGCTTCTCGACCAGAGCCGGCCTGCTCAACTTCGCCGTCAATGGGCATCCGATGATGCATCTCGGACAGATCA
This sequence comes from uncultured Phycisphaerales bacterium, assembly GCA_964655955.1. GTDB lineage: Bacteria > Planctomycetota > Phycisphaerae > Phycisphaerales > JAGLTS01 > CAZZPX01. Next base: position 5,383 of record CAZZPX010000189.1, read on the forward strand.
GCGCCTGGCGACGCGTCATCGGCCTCGGCTCGGTGCTGTAAGGACCGGCGTCATGATCCTGCTCACCGCCTTTCTTCCCTTCGGCAGCGAACCCAGCGGCATCCTTCGCCGCGTCAACGTCTCCCAGCAGGCCCTGATGACGCTGCGGCAGGAGTACGGCAACGCGCTGAACTATCTCGTCATGTCCGTCGACAAGCACTGCACCGAGCAGTTCGACGACGCCTTCTCCGCGGCCGACTGGGAGGCAGTCATCCTCACCGGCGAGTGCGGCGGCCACGGGCCCGTCCGCATCGAGCAGAGCGCCACCGACCCCAGCGATCCCACTGCACAGCGACGCAGAGTCAGTTCGCTCACCTCCATCGACCTGGCGCGCCAATGCGGCGCGGCCCTGACCAACGAGTGCGGGCGGTACTTCTGCAACGTCGCCTACCATCACGCGCTGGGCAGGACGCAACGCGCGGTATTCGTGCATCTGCCCAAGGGGCGACGTCACAGCGAGCACACCGCCGTCCTCCGTCGCCTGATCGAGTTGCTGCGCACGCAATAGCGGCCCGCGTCACGCCTCCGAGGCGGGCGGATCGTCTAGATACGCAAGCAGATCGTCGAAGGTTGGGCTCTTGGCCCGGCGCACGTAGAAACCGCTCACCGACGTCCCAACCGCCAGCACCTGCTCGAGCGGCAGACCACACAGCAGCGCCAGGGCCGCCCCTGCGTTGAAGTGATCACCGCCCCCCGTGCTGATCTGCGGCGACCTGGTGAACGATCCCTCGAGCCAGGCAACCTCACCCGCAGCGTTCGCACCAGCCGCACCTTCGGAAGGATGGATGAGCACGCAGTCGAGTTCCAACTGCGCCCGGACCGCCTCTGCGGCTTCCTCGAGACGGCGCGGATTCGTCACCGCCCCGGCGGCGAAGTCGGTGGGCAGACCCAGGGCGCCGGCGACCTGCGCAGCTTCCGAGAGGTTAAGCCCGAGCGTGAGCGGCACGAGCCTGGACAATGCCGAGAGTTGCACCGTCGCGGCGCGCAGATCCTCGGCGGTGCGCTTGGCGGGATCGGCGAGATCGACGAACATGCGCCGCTGCTTGCTGCGGTCGATGCG
>CAZZPX010000190.1:0-6480 GCA_964655955.1 uncultured Phycisphaerales bacterium
CGTAGCGGCATTATCGCAGGTGTCCGGGCTGTCGCAAAAAAAGGCCCGCAAGCGTTTGCTTGCGGGCCTGGGGTGCGTTTGGATTTGCGTGAGCGGGAAGCGAAGCCGGTGAGCGGCTCAGGCGCCCATGCGCTGCTTTTCTTCCAGCAGGTTCTGCACGACCGCGGGGTCGGCCAGCGTCGAGGTGTCACCGAGCTGATCCGCCTGGTTCTCAGCGATCTTGCGGAGAATCCGCCGCATGATCTTGCCCGAGCGCGTCTTGGGCAGGCCCGGGGCCCAGTGGATCACGTCGGGAGACGCGATGGGGCCGATCTCGTGGCGAACGTGGTTCACCAGTTCCTTCTTGAGCGCGTCGGTGTACTCTTCGCCCGCGTTCAGCGTCACGTAGGCGTAGATGCCCTGGCCCTTGATCGGGTGCGGGTAACCCACGACCGCCGCCTCCGACACCTTCGGGTGCGAGACGAGGGCGCTCTCGACTTCGGCCGTGCCCATGCGGTGCCCGGAGACGTTGATCACGTCGTCAACGCGGCCGGTGATCCAGTAGTACCCATCCTCATCGCGCTTGCAGCCGTCGCCCGTGAAGTAGTACCCGGGGTACATCTTGAAGTACGTTTCTTCGAAGCGCTCATGGTCGCCGTAGACCGTGCGCATCTGTCCGGGCCAGGGCTCGGAGATGGCGAGCACGCCGGAGACGCCGTTGCCTTCGACCACCTTGCCGTTTTCCGGATCGAGCACGACCGGCTTGATGCCGAAGAAGGGGAACGTGGCGCTGCCGGGCTTGAGGGGCGTCGCGCCGGGGAGAGGCGTGATCAGGATGCCGCCAGTCTCCGTCTGCCACCAGGTGTCCACGATCGGGCACTGCTCGTGGCCGACGTGCTTGTGGTACCACATCCACGCCTCGGGATTGATCGGCTCACCGACCGAACCGAGCAGTTCCAGGCTCGACAGGTCGCGCTTCGCCGGGAACTCGTCGCCCGCGGCCATCAGGGCCCGAATCGCGGTGGGGGCGGTGTAGAACTGCCTCACCTTGAACTTGTCGACGACATCCCAGAAGCGCCCCGCGTCGGGGTACGTCGGAATCCCCTCGAACATCAGCGTTGTCGCCCCGTTGGCGAGCGGCCCGTAGATGATGTAGCTGTGTCCCGTCACCCAGCCGATGTCCGCCGTGCACCAGTAGATGTCGCCGTCGTGGTAGTCGAAGATGTACTTGTGGGTGACGGCGGTGTAGACCATGTAGCCGCCCACGTTGTGCTGCACGCCCTTGGGCTTGCCGGTCGAGCCGGAGGTGTAGAGGATGAAAAGCGGGTCTTCCGCGTCCATCTTCTCGCAGGGGCAGTCGGCGGAGGCGTTCTTCATGACGTCGTGCCACCACATGTCCCGGCCCTGGAAGAAGTCGTGCTTGATGGCGTTGCCGGCACGCTTCACCAGGAAGACATTCTTCACCTTCTCCGCCATCTGCTTGTCGGCCTTGACGATGGCGTCGTCGGCGATCTGCTTGAGGTTGACCGGCTTCTTGCCGCGGAACGTGCCGTCCGCCGTGATCAGCGTCGTGCAGGTCGAGTCGACGATGCGGTCGGCGAGCGAGTCGGCACTAAATCCCGCGAAGACGATCGAATGGATCGCGCCGATGCGGGCACAGGCGAGCATCGCCACCGCCAGCTCGGGGATCATGGGGAGGTAGATGCTGACGCGATCGCCCTTCTTCACGCCGTGCGCCTTGAGCACGTTGGCGAACCTGCATACCTGCTCGTGCAACTGCTTGTAGGTGAGCTTGCTGTCTTCGGTGGGGTCGTTGCCTTCCCAGATGATGGCGGTCTGGTCGCCGCGCGTGGCGAGGTGGCGATCCAGGCAGTTGTAGGTGATGTTGGTGGTGCCGCCCAGGAACCACTTGATGTCGATGGGCCCTTTCTTGACGTTGTAGTTGAAGCTGCGGACCTTGTCCCACTTCTTGAACCAGTGGAAGTCCTCAGCCATCTCGGCCCAGAAGCCCTCGGGGTCGTCGATGGAGCGCTGGTACATCTTCCTGTACTCGTCCATCGACTTGAGATGGGCGCCCTTCACGAAGGCGGGGTTGGGTTCGAAAATGCTTGACGCGGTCGCTTCGGCAGTCTGTCCAGCCATTCCTTCAGCTCCCAGTTGGTGAGTGCGTTGAGAGGGCAAAAAGGTCGATCCAAATGGACCGCCATTTTAGCGATATCGGGCGTCGGAATGGGCTGGCCCATCCCCATTTTGGAGCATTCTCTCGCGATTTTGGCCGACGACTTGGCGCAGCCGCCCACACCCGCTTTAGCCGAGATCCTGAGCAGGTGAGAAGGATCTCCGGCCGCCTCAGCTGCGACGTCCTCCCTGCGTCCGCAACGTCAGCAGCGCCGGCAGCAGGAACACCGACCCGGGCGTGGGCACCGTGGTAAACTCGTAGTAGAACAAGCTGTCGCCGTCGGAGTGGCTCATCGCGCCCGACAGCCAGATGTCGCCGGTGAACGTGAAGCGGGCCAGCGTGTGCGTTCCGCCGAAGTCCTGACCATAATCGTACCACAAGGCGGTTACGGTCGTGTCTGACCAGTCGGGGCCCTCGAAGAAGATCGGCTGCTCGCCGTCGAAGAGAGCGGGCGGATCCGCGAAGAATGTATCGAACTCCATCGCGGGGAAGTCCAGCAGCACGGGCATCGGGGGCTCGACATCGCCGCCCGCCATGTGCTGGAAGAGGACGCCGCCGACGAGGTACGCGTCGATCGACGCGCTCGACCAGTCATCCCCTCCGGGGGTCACGCGCAGGTCATAGGTTTGCCACCCCGCGTCGTTGAAGTTCGGATGCAGCGGATCGACGCCGAAGACGGTGTTGTCCACCTCGACGAAGTCGATGATCAGCCCCCGCGCCTGTGCAGCGGCCGCCAGTACCACCGGCAGAGCCAAGAATCGCCTCCACATCGTCTCGCCTCCTGCACGAGGAGATAACGGATCCGCCAACTCCACAAGTGTACAGCGGCGCACCGCCCGGGGAAGAGAAATGTGCGGAAAGCCTGCGCTCAGCGAAACGAGCCGGCCCGGCGGCAGAACCACGAGCCCGGCGCGCAAAGAACCCGGGCAGGCCGAAGCCTGCCCGGGTGCGACTTTTCAGTCAGGTTGTCGTGTCGTGGCTAAGCGATTAGCGACGACGGCGGCTGACCAGACCGGCGAGGCCCAGCAGGGCCGCGCTGGCGGGAGCCGGGACGGTGATGCTGTAGTCGAACAGCTCGCCGCCGGTGGCAGCGTAGGTCACGGCGCCTTCCACGTGCAGGAAGCCGTCGGCGCTGTCAGTGGTGAAACGGGCGATGGTGAAGGTGCCAAGGCCGGTGTTGTCGGTGTCGAACCAGGTCGCGGTGACCGTGCTCGCCGTCCAGACGGGACCCTCGGCGAAGCCGGGGATGTCGTCGAACAGGATGGGCGGGGCGGCGAAGAACGAGTCATACGCCAGGTCGGGGAAGGCATTGACGAGCGCCTGGCTCGGCTCAGCGTCGCCACCGAAGCCGTGCTGGAAGAAGGTGCCGTCCGTGTTGGCGGCGATGGACGCGGAGGTCCAGTCATCGCCAGAAACGTCGACGGTCACGACCAGGTCGTAGGTAAAGCCGGAGACCAGGCCCTGGTTGTCAACGGCAACCAGATCCACCATGTTCGCGCTGGCCACGCCAGCGGCACCAACAAGTGCTGCAACAGCAAAGATCTTGGACATGTTCTTTCCTCTCAGGTTTCTTCGTAGTGAAACTCAGTTACATGAATCACTATGCCGGGCCAGCCCGGACATAGCTCTCTCCCCAATCGCGTCGCACACATAATCTAACCGACGTTTCCCGCACGGTCGAACGAAAATGGCGGGCTTTCTGCAAAATACTCCGCGGACCGGCTTTGCCCGCCCCCTCTTCCAGCCCTCGCCGGACCGGTTCCCAGCCCGCAGGCCGGCCCGACCACCCCATCAGCAGCCATCAATATCCGAAATAGATCTCTTCCGGCCAGTCGCTTGCCCGGGCATCTACGTCCAATAACGGGCTCCTCCACGCACCGGGCGCTGAGCACGCGCCATTCAACTGTGGCGCTCCCTGGCGCATCGTCCCCCATCGTCTTCCGCGCGAAGGCGGGGATCCAGTTGGACAACCGGGCAGTCACGGCGATGAACTCGACGCCCGCTCCCCCGCCGTCCGCTGCTCGCTGCTGCACTTGACCGCAGCGTCCGCCAGGCCGGAGAAAAGGCCCGAGACGAATGCGTCCCGAGCCTCCATTCAGCTCTGCAGCCAGTCCATCGCGGAGGTCTGGCGCCCTCCCGGATATCAGACGCCGAACCCGTAATTGCCCAGCAGCGTCCCCAGGTCGGCCTGGTCGACATCGCCGTCCCCGTCGAAGTCAGCGTCCGGGTTCCAGTTGGGATCGCCCTCTTCGCTGCTGTAGGCGCCAAGCAAGGCCCCGAGATCCGCCTGGTCAACATCGCCGTCCCCGTCGATGTCGCCCGGCACGCCGGAGTCGTCGCCCGGCATGGCAAAGTCCACCACGACCGGGGCATGGTCGGAGGCGACAGCCGTCGCGTCGACATCGCCGCTCGCAAGCAAACCCCCGTCGTCGCCCGAGAAGTACACGAACCCGGCGTCGTTCAGCTCCGCCTGCCACCAGGACCCGTCGCCGTTGGTATCGAACTGGTCGAAGATGGCGTCGCAGGCGAGGACATAATCGAGTCGGCTTTCGAGCCCGAAGCGGGTGTTGTGCGTGCCGCCGATGAACGGGCCGCCCACCTGGGCGCCGAGAATCGTCTCGACGCGGACGTCGTTGAGCCCCGTGGGCAGGCCGTTGTCGCCGCCGTCCAGCAGCGAGTCGATGTTCGTGCCGGCGAAATCGCTCTCGTTGAGGTCGCCGGTCACCAGGTAGTAGTTCATGGGCAGGTCGGGCACGCCGTCGTAGGTGATGTCGACGCCATTCGCCCAGTCCAGGGCGACGCGGTTGGCGAGGTTGTTGGCCTCCTGCCTGCGGGTGTACTGCGAACTCTGATCGCTGTACGCCTTGAAGTGGACGTTGTAGACGACGAGGATCTCCTCGCTCCCCGCCACCTCGAAGACCATGCGGTGGTGCCGCCGCGGCCCGTCGTGATCCCATTCGTAGAAGTGGATGAGCGTCAGCTCCGGGGCAGAGAGCACCGCCTGCGTGTTGTTGCCCGGATCCACGATGTTGCCGCGCTTCACGGAATAGCCGGGCAGGTAGTCGTCGCGAAAGCTGACCAGGTCCGCGACGCTGCGCGTCTCCTGGAGGCAGAGGATGCTCGGCCGCAGCCCGTCGTTGGGACCGGGCCCGTCGAAGTCGATCGTGGTGAGCTGGTTCCCGGCCGCCTCGCGGCGCAGGGCGGTGTCGGCGATCCCCTCTTCCGTGTTGAAAGTGATGATCCGCAGGGGGATGTCCTCGGCGAGGGCGGCCGAGGCGGCCAGAAGTCCAATACAAGCGCCCACACGCTGCAGCTTCAGCAACATGCTCGATTCTCCTCTGTCTGGTTCGATGACGGTCTCTCGCTGCCCGGCATGATAGTGCCTTTGCCGACCCGGCGCAGGGGCGAACGCTCAGAAGAAGTCGTTGCGTGTGGAGCCGCGCTCACAGGCAGGTATCGCGTTGATTTCGCGGCTGCGCGGGAAGGAGAGGTGCGGCCCGGCGCCGTGAATCCTCGAGCGATCGCCGGCGGAGGGAGGGGCGCGAGCGCGCAAGAACAGAGCGGGCCGCGGGGCCCGCTCTGTCTGTCAGTCAGGTTGTTTCACGATTGCCTCGGTCGGTCGCTGCGATTAGCGGCGGCGACGGAGGGCGAGACCCGCCAGGCCGAGCAGCGCGGCGGAGCCGGGCGCCGGAACGACGAGGTCCAGATCGTAGGGGAGCAACTGGCCGCCGGTGAGCTTGGCGGTCGAGGTGCCGCTGATGTTGCCCAGCAGGCCGTTGCCGGGAACGTCCGGAGCAATGATCGTGAAGCGGGCGATGGTGAAGACGCCGTTGCCGGTGTCAGGGGTGTCGAACCAGGTGGCGCTGACGGAGGTGGGGGTCCAGACCGGGCCGGCGGCGAAGCCGGGGGCGTTCACACCGTCAAACAGCGTACCGGGAGCGGCGAAGAACGAATCGTAGGCCAGAGCCGGGAAGCTGTTGATCAGGGCCTGCGAGGGGTCGGCGTCGCTGCCGAACGGGTGCTGATACAGCGTGCCGCTCGAAACCGCGAGGTTGCCTTCGCTCGAGGTCCAGTCATCGCCGCCGCTGACGTTGACCTTGAGGTCAAAGGTGTAGTGGTTCGGGGTGGTCGGGGCCTGCGAGTCGCCGTAGCCGCTGGTGTTGTCGACCAGCTCGATGAAGTGGCTCATGGCGGCGGTGGCGACGGAACCGGCGGCGAGAACGATAGCAGCAGCAAAAAGGTTACGCATTGTAGACTTCCTCTATTTGATTCCCTGGGCGTAATGCCCTGTGCAATGAAAAACGAAGACTCGTTTACGATCA